>CACZSM010000261.1 GCA_902783815.1 uncultured Ruminococcus sp. | reverse complement strand
GAATGCTTTGCACTATATTATATTTCACTTTACTCATTTTTGATAGAAAATTATTATCTATCAATACGCTTATCATTTTACGCTTACTCTGTATCTCTTACAGGGATATTTTTTTCTTTCAGATATTCTTTAAGACTGCCTATAGAGATCTCTCCGAAGTGAAACAGTGAAGCTGCAAGCACAGCATCAGCTTTTCCTGTTGTAAAGGCATCGTAGAAGTGTTCCATTTTTCCGGCACCGCCAGAAGCTATTACAGGGATGCCAACATTTTCTGATACTGCTCTTGTCAGATCAAGGTCATATCCGTTCTTTACTCCGTCACAGTCCATACTTGTAAGCAGTATTTCTCCTGCGCCGCGCTTTTGTGCTTCCACAGCCCATTTAACAGCATCAATTCCGGTATTTATGCGTCCGCCATTGATAAAGACATCCCATCCGCTGTTGTCATTTCTTCTTTTAGCGTCGATCGCAGTGACAACACACTGACTTCCGAATTTATATGACGCCTCATTTATGATATCGGGGTTATGTATAGCCGCTGAGTTTACGGATACTTTATCTGCGCCAGCTCTGAGAATACCTGTAAAGTCATCTACTGTACGAATTCCGCCGCCGACAGTAAATGGAATGAATACGCAGTCAGCGACCTGTCTGACGATATCAATAATAATATTTCTTGCATCGCTGGAAGCGGTAATATCGAGAAGTACAAGTTCATCAGCGCCTTCCCTGTCATAGAGTCTTGCACATTCGACCGGATCGCCGGCATCTCTTAGGTTCACGAAGCTTGTACCCTTAACAACTCTTCCATCCTTGACATCGAGGCAGGGTATTATTCTTTTGGCATACATTTTTTTCATCCTTCCGCTAAATCAATAAAATTCTGTAGGATCTTCAGACCGACCTTACCGCTTTTTTCCGGATGGAACTGAGCGGCATATATATTTTCATAATTCACGGAAGCATCAATAGCCGTTCCGTAATGTGTTCTTGAAGTGACAATATTTTCATCATCCGCTTTAAGATAGTAGGAATGGACAAAATACACATAAGGTTCATCCGGAACATTCCTGAACAATCCCTCATGATTTGTTATTTCAAGTGAATTCCAGCCCATATGTGGGATTTTCAGAGTACCGCCGGCATCAGGGATCCTTGTAATGCTGCCTTTAAGCAGTCCAAGACCTTCAGCGCCGGGGCTTTCTTCGCTGCTGTCAAAAAGGAGCTGAAGACCGAGACAGATACCAAGAAAAGGCTTTCCGGTTCTGATAAAGTCAACAACAGCCTGGGAAGCGCCGGAATCGTTCATACAATCCATTGCATCCGCAAAGGAGCCTACGCCCGGAAGAATAGCGCAGCTTGCACCAAGTATTTCAGATTTTTTGTTTGTAACGATACAATCAGCGCCGATAAAATTCAGAGCTTTGATAACGCTTTGCAGATTACCAGCTCCATAGTCGATCACAGCGACCATAATATCACATCCGTTTTTCTTTTTATTAGTTATCATAATTTGTCAGGTTTATGCTGACAGTCACCAAAGACTGCTTTTATTTTACACTTATTCACAATTTTTGTCAATAACCGGAGTTTCAAATCACAAAATTTAGTTTTCTTTAAAAGAAAATTGATAATAAAAAGACAGAAGGGAACCTCTGAGTTTATCCTGAGTGTAATATCAAATTACAATAATTGACAATGATATTATGTACTATTTCATCAAATAATATAATCGGGAGTTGAAATGTATGAAGAAGTATTTTTTTCTGTTTACCGTAACAGCCGGGCTGATAGCAGCATTAATGTTAAGCGGAAATGCAATGAAAGCGTCAGCGCAGGTGACATATTTTACTATATATCCTACAGATGCTGAAAACACAGTAACAGCCGCAGGAAAGCTGCAATACAGCTCGGAAAAATCGTACCAGACGGATAATTATTGTCTGATAGATCATTACTGTGTTAAAAACGGAGATAAAGTAAAAAAGGGTGATCCGGTAGTATATGTTTATGAAGCTGACAATGGAATAGATTTTGCGCCGTCTGATATAAAAATAAAAAATATAATGGGTAGTATAGATCAGATTTCCGTACCCGAAAAAGTAATTGAGGAGATCAGAAAATACACTTCGTTCAAAGAGATATGCGCCTCAATGGACGGTACAGTCACAGGTATCAGTGCTCAGGATGAACAGATAGTCAGCGGTCATTCCGTACTTTTCAAGATAGCGGACAGGGATACTCTTATGATACCTGTAAATATAAACGAGGCATATATAGAAAAGGTCAGTCCCGGACAGAAGGCATCGGTAAGATTCACGGCGCTTCCGGAAAAAACATTTTCAGCAGTAGTAAGCCGTATTTCAGATGAAGCGAAGCAGGTATCAGGACTTACCGGTAAGGAAACATCAGTCGAAGTAACGCTTTGTCTTGAAGAGACAGACCCGGCGCTAAGAATAGGTTATTCTGCGGAATGTATAATTACCATTTCAACCGACCGGAATGTATTGATCGTTCCATATGAGTATATCAGGAGTGATGAAAAAGGTGAATATGTCATGACGGCATCAAAGCATCAGGCGATCAAGAAATATATAAGGACAGGAAAAGAATACAAGCAGGGAGCAGAGGCAGTAACAGGGATAAGATCCGGAGACAGGATAATAATAAACTATCAGGATATTTCTGACGGACAGCGCATATCACTTGAAGGAGAATAATATGCTTGAATTGATAATAAAATCTCTTAGGGATATTTTTGCAAATAAAGGCAGAATGATACTCACACTATCCGGCATAGCAGTCGGAGTAGCGGCAGTAATAGTAACGACCTGTATCGGAGATATGGGTAAGGCGGCGCTTACAGGAGAGATAGACAGTCTTGGCATGGGAGGATTATCAGTAAGTCAGCGGAAGGATAATGCACCATTGTCGATAAATGAGCTGAAAAGGATACAAGGACTTTCTTATGTAAGCAATGCGATGCCTGTTATATTTGAAACTACCAATGTATATATGAAGGATGAACAAAAGGATATATGTCTGTTTGGCATAGATCAGACAGCAGATAAGACAATATCACTGAGTCTGCAATACGGAAGATTTTTCAATACCGGAGATATAGCATCAGGTTCAAGGATATGTATGGTTGACCAGAAATTCGCAAGAGAGAATTATGGAACTGAAAACATTGTTGGTAAGACAATTATAATAAACAGTGGAAATACAACTGACAGATATACTGTTGTAGGAATAATAAAGACAGGAAGTGGTCTGCTGCAAAATCTGATGGGAGGTCTGATACCGAGTTTTGTATATATTCCATATAGTACGATGCAGGGAAATCTGTCAAGCAATAATTTCTCTCAGATAATAATAAAGACGAAAAACGATACTGATTATGATACTGCTGAGAAGGACATTATCAGACGCATAGAACAGACTAATCATATAAATAATGGATATATTATAAACAATCTTGCAAGGCAGAAGGAAAATCTTGATAATATTTTTGATATTTTTTCCGCAGTATTGGCAGCCGTAGGATCAATTTCACTCATAGTTGCAGGAATGAATATAATGAATGTTATGCTTGTTTCTGTTACAGAGCAAACAAGGGAGATAGGCATAAAGAAGGCTATAGGAGCAGGAAAGAAAAGTATTATTCTGGAATTTCTCACGAAATCCGCAGTTATAAGTCTGACAGGGTGTCTGCTTGGGATAGTGACAGGAGCAATAATTGCCTTTATTGGCAGTTTGTGGCTGGGATTGACAATTGCATTAAAAGTTGATATAATAGTACTAATGTTAACATTTTCTCTTGCAACCGGGATAATTTTCGGGATATATCCTGCATGGAAAGCAGCATCTCTTAAACCGGTGGATGCCTTGAGATTTTATTAGGATGGTGAATAATTCTGGAAGAGCAATTTGTTGAAATGCCAAATCTGCCCAGGAAGAGAGTTACCTGTGTGATCGTATCAGGCAGGGATAAAAAATTCTGTGATCTGTTGAAGAATAGATATGGTATGAATATTCTCATACCGGATCCGCTGAAGCTGGTTCAAGGTTCGGAGAGATATCATGCGGATATGATAGTCTGTCATATAGGCAGGGATCGTTTTTTTGTCAGTCCTGGTTCAGCAGCTATTGGAAAGGAAATAGTAAAACTTGGCGGCGATTTCAGGATATCCGGTACTATCCTGGCAGATCATCCGCTTCTGAATGTATGTATAGTCGGAAAGAGGCTGATATGTGATACTAACAGGGCTGAAAAAAAGATAATAGAGTATTTTACGAAGCGCGGATATGATATTCTGCATACCAAGCAAAGATATGCCCGATGTTCAACTGTTGTTATTGACAGTAATTCGATCATTTCTTCAGACCAGTCAATTTGTCGTATATGCAGCGGAGCCGGAATGGATGTATTGGAGATAACACCCGGTAAAATACATCTTGAGGGTTATCAATATGGATTTATCGGCGGATGCTGCGGACTCATTGATAAGGACAGACTTCTGTTCTGCGGAAATATCTCAGAGCATCCTGATTACAATGCGATAAAGGATTTTGCACAAGCACATGGTGTAGAATTAGAATTCCAGGAGGATTCGCCTCTTACGGATATAGGCGGCATACTGCCTGTTATGGAGAAGAGCTTATCATAGCCTTAATGATATGAAAAGCCACAAGCAAGGCAAGGAAAGCTATATTAGCGAGAGTGAAGTGAAGGATGTACTGTTTTCTTTTTTCCGGATATTTTTCAGCAGCCGCCTTATAGGAGATAAGGCTTGCCATTGAAGCAATAAGAGTACCAAGACCACCCAGATCAGTACCGATAATAAGAGAGGAATAGTTATCGGTAAAGCCTGAAAGCATAAGTGCAGCCGGGACATTGCTTATTATCTGGCTTGCAATAATGCTTATAAAAATTTCATTACCGTTTACATAGCCTGTCAGGAAGTTTCTGACAGGCTCTATATTTCCAATATTACCTATCAGTATGAAGAAAAAGATAAAAGTGAAGATCAGACAGTAATCAACATGGATAACAGCATTTTTATTGCAGAAGAGCATAATAACGATCACTGAAATAATAAATATCTGCCAGGGTATGACCTTGCTTACGGTAAGAATACCGGCAATGAACAGAAGCATATATATTACTGATCTGATGCTTTCTGAACGGCTGAGTTTTTTGATATTCTTTTTTTCTGATGAAATTTTTTTCCTTTTGCAGAACAGGATACAAACTGTAAGCAGAAGGAGAGAAAAGAGGCTGTAAGGCAGCATCATAAGGAGGAATTCCGCAAGTGACATACCTGACAAATTGAAAAGGTAAAGATTCTGTGGATTTCCGGAGGGAGTAAGCATACTTCCAAGATTTGCGGCAAGTGTCTGCAAAATTATCGTAAGCACAGTTTTTTCCTCACATTTTGCCTGCTGCATAGAAAAGATAGCAAATGGCACGAATGTAACAAGTGCAACATCGTTAGTTATAAACATGGAAGTAAAAAAGCATAATAGTACAAGCACAAGCATAAGCTGTGTTGTATCCTTTGTTTTGCTTATCAGGTATGAGCAAAGCAGGTCAAAAATACCAATATCTGACAGTCCTTTTACAATTATCATCAGTCCGAGCAGTATTCCGAGGACTCTGAAATCAATATATCCGAGGTACGCTGAGCTTACCGGGACAAAAAAGGATGATATAACTGCAAGCAGGAATGAAATACAGAGTACAGTTTCGGTTTTTATGAAGTGAATAGCTTTATTTCTCAGTTTTTGCATGAAAAATGACTCCTTTTTGAATATTTGTACAATTTATAGTACAAGAAAGAAATAATGGATTTTATTGCTGTAAAAGATTTATTTTTGTTCCCTTTGATAGTATAATACCCTCATTGTTTAATTTTCGTATTTCCCTCATCATAGCGCTGCGGTCAACGGCGATATAGTCAGAGAGATCTGAAAGTGAGATTGGCAGGGTAAACTCTTTTCTGTCGCAGTTAAATGATACGCAGCGGAAATACGCGATCAGCTTTTCACGAATACTTTTCTGTGACAGTATATCATTGTGCAGCATCATTTTAGAGTTGCTTGTTTTCAGCATATATTCATAGAAGCGTATCATAAGTTCACTTCCTGAAAGAAAGGCATCCCTTACAGTATTTGCAGAAAACACGGATGCCACTGTCTGTTTTTTGGCATAGACATAATACAGGTTAAGATTATAATACGGGAATATTGATTTTCCGAAGATATCGCCTTCCCCGTATATATCTATAATTGCGGTTTCTCCGCTTATGTTTATGCTTACAAGATAGGCGCATCCCTTTTCTATTATTCCGATAAGGTTCTCATTGCCTGCGGCGGAGATCATGGTATCATTTTTTTTGAAAATTATTCTGTCTGCATCTGCGATCTGGCATATCTGTTCTATTTCCCTATAGGAAAATTCCGAATGGATGTTATGTTTGTTCATCATCATACCTCCTATATAATGTGTTTGAAATTTGTATAAAACGCTATATATAGTATAATATCATAAAATTGTTGTAAATGCAACAGACAATTGACAAAAAATGATATAAAATATGTAATACTGTGTGGGCAGGAGATTGCCTGTGCATTGCAGAACTGATGTTACTGGAAAAGTATGTATAGAGGTTCCCTATAGTAAAAAAATAAGAAACAGGATAAAATATTTTAACGGAGATGATGAAATGAGAATAATAAAGAGGAATTCCTCTGAAGAACCATTTGATATTGAAAAGATCGTAAATGCCATTACAAAGGCAAACAAGGCTACTGAAAACGGAAAACTGAGCGAAGATCAGATAGTTGATATCGCTGAGTATGTGGAGTATAAATGCTCCAAGATGGGAAGAGCAGTATCTGTAGAAGAGATACAGGATATGGTAGAAAATCAGATCATGGCAAAGGGCGCATTCCAGCTTGCAAGGAATTATGTGCGCTATCGCTATACAAGATCCCTTATCCGTTCGTCAAATACTACTGATAATAAGATACTGACTCTTATAGAGTGTAATAATGAGGAAGCAAAGCAGGAAAACTCAAATAAGAACCCGACAGTCAACAGTGTACAGCGTGACTATATGGCAGGTGAGGTAAGTAAGGATCTTACAAGGAGACTTCTGCTGCCAATGGATATAGTAGAAGCGCACGAAAAGGGCTTGATACATTTCCATGACGCGGATTATTTTGCCCAGCATATGCACAACTGCGATCTCGTCAACCTTGAGGATATGCTCCAGAACGGTACAGTAATAAGTGAAACACTGATAGAAAAGCCGCACAGCTTTTCAACTGCCTGTAATATAGCAACACAGATAATAGCTCAGGTTGCGAGCAACCAGTACGGCGGTCAGAGCATAAGTCTTACGCACCTTGCGCCGTTCGTACAGATATCAAGAGAAAAGATAAAAAAGGAATTTCTTGCTGAGATCGAAGAGATGGGCATAGAAGTATCGCAGGATAAAATAGACAGCATCGTTGAGGAAAGACTGAAAAAAGAGATCACAAAGGGTGTGCAGACTATACAGTACCAGGTAGTGACTCTGCTGACAACAAACGGACAGGCTCCTTTTGTTACAGTATTTATGTATCTTAACGAGGCAAAGGATGAGAGGGAGAAAAAGGATCTCTCAATGATAATAGAGGAAACTCTCCGTCAGCGCATTACGGGCGTAAAGAATGAAGCAGGAGTATGGATAACACCGGCATTCCCGAAGCTCATATATGTGCTTGAGGAGGATAATATCCATGAGGGCGATCCGTACTACTATCTTACAGAGCTTGCAGCAAAATGTACAGCAAAGAGAATGGTGCCTGACTATATTTCTGAAAAGGTAATGCTGAAAAATAAGATCGACAAGAAGGGCGAGGGTCATTGCTATACCTGTATGGGATGCCGCAGCTTCCTGACACCTTATATTGATAAGGACGGAAACCCGAAGTATTACGGACGCTTCAATCAGGGTGTTGTTACGGTAAATCTTGTTGATATCGGACTCAGTGGTGATAAGAGTCTTGAGAAGTTCTGGGAGATGTTTGACGAAAGAATGGAGCGTTGTCACAGGGCGCTCAGATGCAGACATGAAAGACTTAAGGGAACACTGTCTGATGCAGCGCCGATACTATGGCAGTATGGCGCGATATCACATCTGAAGAAGGGCGAGCCTATTGATAAGCTGCTTTACGGAGGATATTCCACATTGTCACTTGGCTATGCAGGACTCTGGGAGTGCGTATATAGTCTTATCGGCAAGAAGCTGACCGAAGAGGAAGGCAAGGAGCTTGGACTGCAGATAATGAGAAAGCTGAATGAATATTGTGCAAAATGGAGGGCTGCTGAAAATATAGACTACAGCCTGTATGGAACTCCGCTTGAAAGCACAACTTATAAATTCGCAAAATGTCTGCAAAAGCGCTTCGGCATAAGAAAAGGAATTACAGATAAGAATTATATTACAAATAGCTATCATGTTCATGTAACTGAGAAGATCAATGCTTTTGACAAGCTGAAATTGGAGTCTGAATTCCAGGCGCTTTCACCAGGCGGAGCCATTTCGTATGTTGAGGTACCGGATATGCAGAATAATATACCGGCAGTCATGCAGGTAATAAAGTTCATATATGACAATATCATGTATGCAGAGCTTAATACAAAGAGCGATTACTGCCAGGTATGCGGATACAGCGGAGAAATACAGATAGTAAAGGCTGACGATGGAAAGCTGGTATGGGAGTGTCCTGCCTGCAAGAACAGAGATCAGAATAAAATGAATGTTGCCAGAAGGACCTGCGGATATATCGGTACGCAGTTCTGGAATCAGGGACGCACACAGGAGATAAAGGAAAGAGTAATGCACCTTTCCAATTCACAATTTGCAAAAGTATAAAATATAAGGTATGCCTCAGATCTGAATACGGTTTGGGGCATATTTTTACAAGGAGGAAATATCGTGTACATAGGGGAGATAATTACCACAGACTGCGCTAATGGAACAGGACTAAGGGTAAGTGTGTTTGTTTCAGGATGTACGAATCATTGTAAGGGCTGTTTTCAGCCTCAGACATGGGATTTTGAATACGGACAGCCATATACTAAGGAAACTGAGGACTTTATAATAAATGAGCTTGGAAAAAGCTATTATGACGGTCTTACAGTGCTTGGCGGAGAACCATTTGAGATCTCAAATCAGCCGGAGGTGGCAAACCTGATACGCAGGGTAAAAAAAGAACTTCCGGAAAGGAATATATGGATATATACAGGATTTACATATGATAAGGACCTTGTACCCGGCGGATGCAGATATATCGGCTGTACAGATGAAATACTTGACAGCATAGATGTACTTGTTGACGGTAGATTTGTGGAAGAATTGAGAAATATATCACTTAGCTTCCGTGGATCTGAAAATCAGAGAATAATTGATATGAAACAGACAAGAAAATACGGGAAGGTGGTATTGTCACCGCTTATGGATGATAATAAGTCCTCAAAAGAAATTTGATGTTTGCTGTCTGATACTGAAATTGAAAAAATATCACTGTAAAATAAAAAATGATAAATTGTACTTTACTTTAGGAGAAGGATATAGTAAAATAGATGTGTGATATAAAAATGTAATCAGGAGAGTGTGTGTTATGGAACCTAAATATAAAAGAATTCTATTAAAACTCAGCGGTGAATCGCTTGCAGGAGAACAAAAGCATGGTATTGATTTCGATACTGTACTCAGATTTTGTCAGCCGATCAAAAAGCTGAATGAGATGGGCGTAGAGGTCGCAATAGTTGTCGGAGGCGGTAACTTCTGGAGAGGCCGTTCAAGCGGTAAGATGGACAGAACAAGGGCTGACCATATGGGAATGTTGGCAACAGTTATAAATGCTCTTGGTGTGTGCGATGCGCTTGAACAGCTTGGTCTTGAGGTTCGTGTTCAGACCGCTATCTCAATGCAGCAGGTCGCTGAGCCATATATCAGGAACAGGGCTATAAGACATCTCGAAAAGGGCAGGATCCTTGTGTTCGGCTGCGGAACAGGCAACCCGTTCTTCTCAACAGATACAGCGGCTTCACTCAGAGCTGCAGAAATCGAGGCTGATATAATCCTTAAGGCTACAATGGTTGACGGCGTTTATGACAGCGACCCGAAGAAAAATCCGGATGCAAAGAAATTTGACAGGATATCTTTCCATGATGTGCTGAATTACGACCTTGCAGTAATGGATAGTACAGCAGCTGCAATATGTAAGGACAATAATCTGCCGATAATGGTATTCAGTCTGGAGAATCCGGATAATATCGTTGCAGCCGTCTGCGGAGAGAATGTAGGAACTATCGTTGAATAAAATTGATGATAATTATAAAAAAACAGATCAGAGGAGGTATTTTTGAATGAATACGGTCATCAAAAGCACAGAAGAAAAAATGAAGAAATCAGTGGCGCATCTTGAAACGGAGTTTTCAGAGATCCGCGCAGGCAGGGCAAATCCGGCTGTACTTGACAAGATCAGAGTGGATTACTATGGAACACCAACACCTGTCAACCAGATAGCAGCTGTTTCAGTAACAGAGGCAAGAACTCTTACAATACAGCCGTGGGATTCTTCTTTGCTGAGAAGCATAGAGAAGGCTATACAGACTTCTGATATAGGTATAAATCCACAGAATGACGGCAAGATAATAAGAATGATATTCCCGCCGCTTACCGAGGATCGCCGTAAGGAGATAGTTAAGGAAATAGCAAAAATGGGTGAGGATACAAAGGTAGCAGTCAGATCCATACGCAGAGAGGCAATGGAAAAACTTAAGGCTATGAAGAAAAGCGGAGATATTACAGAGGACGATCAGAAACACGGTGAAAAGAAGATACAGGATATCACAGACAGCAATATCAAGAATATTGACAGCCTGACAGAAAAAAAGCAGAAACAGATAATGGAGATCTGATGCCTGATCAAAAACGGATACCTCGGCAGGAATTCAATTCTTGCCGAGGTGTCGTTGTAAAATTAATGAATTAGTCGGGGGCTGAGATCCGACAGAGGAAATGTCGGATGTCAGGTTTCTATTGATGGAAAAATAATCTGAATACAGCGAGGTGTCATTATGCCGGATAATAGTTTGATAGTACCGACTCATGTTGGTATAATAATGGATGGAAATGGAAGATGGGCAAAGAAGAGAGGACTTCCGAGAAGTGTCGGACATACCTATGGTGCGCAGAATTTCAGGAAGATAACAAGGTATATAAGTAAAAGAGGGGTTAAAGTACTTACACTTTACGCCTTTTCTACTGAGAACTGGAAGCGTCCGAAAGAGGAAGTAAGTGCTCTGATGAAGCTGTTTCATCAATATCTGGTGGATTCTCTGACGGATTTCAGAGAGGATGATATCAAGGTAGTATTCATAGGCGACCGTACAGCCTTCGGACCGGAGCTTGTTAAGCTGATAGATGAGACAGAGGAAGTTGCAAAGGACAGAAAAGGTATGCTGCTCAATATTGCAATGAATTATGGATCAAGAGCAGAGATAGTTGAAGCTGTCAAAGAGCTGTGCCATGAGGTAAGGGATGAGGGACTTGATCCGGATAAGATAACGGAAAAGGATATATCTGACCGACTTAGTACCGGAGGATTGCCAGACCCTGATCTGATAATACGCACCGGCGGTGAATTCAGGCTGAGTAATTTTTTACTGTATCAGTCTGCATACTCAGAGTTTTATTCAACAGAAACACTCTGGCCGGATTTCCATGAAGAGGATTTTGAAAAAGCGGTTTCAGTTTTTAATCACAGGAACAGACGCTTTGGAGGTGTATGAATGGTTAAGCGTGTCATTTCAGCGATAATAGGCATTTCTGTAGCGTTGGCACTGATATTTGTCAGCCTGTATTTTCCGATATGTATAGATATTGTTCTGTCACTTATATGCTGTATTGCGATATTTGAGTTCACAAAGGCAATAAAGACCTTGCAGATATACCAGCTGAGTATAACAAGTATGATTTTTTCATTGGCATATCCAATGCTTCTGAGGTTTCATATAAATATGGAGCTGTGTTATGTCTATACGGCAATAATGATGGCGTTTATGATATTTTTCCATACTAAAATATCATTCAAGGATTTTGCATATACTTTCAGTATGACTCTGATAATAACGATATCAATGTCGTCAATACTTTTAATGAAGGAGCTTGACGGTAAACACGCAATAATGTATCTTGTTTTAGCCCTGGCAGTTCCGTGGTTTGCGGACGGCGGAGCATACTTTGCAGGCGTAACGCTTGGCAAGCATAAGATGTGTCCGAATATAAGTCCTAATAAAACTATTGAAGGAGCTATCGGAGGTGGAATAGCTTGTATAGTGGCAACAGTCGGAACTGCTCTGCTGTTTGAAAAGGTTTTTTATGCAAATGATATAACTGTAAATTATGTTGCTGTTGTAATACTTGGCTGCGCAGGTTCAGTGCTTTCGATACTCGGCGATCTGTGCTTCTCAGTGATAAAGCGTTCGTATGCTGTAAAGGATTATGGCGAGATCATACCCGGACACGGCGGCATACTCGACAGATTTGACAGTGTGATATGTTTTGCGCCATTTTTGCAGCTTATGGTTATGTATTTTCCAATAATTATAAAATGAACGGAGTGAAAAAAGAATGACTACAAAAATCGCAGTATTGGGATCAACCGGTTCGATAGGTACTCAGACACTTGATGTGGCTCGTATGCACGGTATAAAGGTAACAGCCCTTACAGCTAACCGTAATATAGAGCTTCTCGAAAAACAGGCAAGAGAATTTTCGCCTGATATGGTATGCGTACTTGATACGGGCGCTGCCGCGCAGCTGAAAATAGCGCTTAAGGATACTAATATTGATGTCTATTGCGGAGAACAGGGAATAATAGAAGCAGCCTGTGAAAAAAGCTGTGATACAGTAGTCAATGCTATAGTCGGAGTGGCAGGACTTCTTCCGACATTGGCAGCAATAGATGCAGGGAAAAACCTTGCTCTTGCCAATAAGGAAACTCTTGTTGCTGGCGGAAGTATAGTTATGAGGGCTGTCAAGGAAAAAGGTGTAAAGCTGTACCCCGTTGACAGCGAACATTCGGCTATATTCCAGTGTCTGCAGGGCTGCCCGGAGGGTTCACTGAAAAAGGTCATACTGACGGCATCAGGCGGAGCATTTTTTGGAAAAAAGAGATGGGAGCTTGAAAATGTATCAGTAAAGAAAGCGCTTCAGCATCCGAACTGGAATATGGGAGCAAAGATAACAATAGATTCTGCTACTATGATGAATAAGGGTCTGGAGGTCATAGAAGCATCGTGGCTGTTTGATTGTCGTGATGAAGATATAGATGTGCTGATACACCGTGAGAGTATCATACACTCCATGATACAGCTAAAGGATAATGCTGTTATTGCACAGCTTGGCGTACCGGATATGCGTATTCCGATACAGTATGCTCTGACATATCCTGAAAGGCTCCCTTCGCCAACAAAGGAGCTTGATCTTACAGAGCTTACAAACCTGACCTTCTATAAACCGGATTATGATACATTCCAGTGTCTTGCGATATGCCGTAAGGCTCTCAGAAAGGGAGGATTGTATCCGACAGTTGCTAATGCGGCAAATGAGGTAG
Organism: uncultured Ruminococcus sp.; assembly: GCA_902783815.1. Lineage (GTDB taxonomy): Bacteria > Bacillota > Clostridia > Oscillospirales > Acutalibacteraceae > UBA1213. The sequence goes on along the minus strand of CACZSM010000261.1, from coordinate 15,561 downwards.
CAGTTGATCTGTTTATGAAAGAAAAAATAAAATTCCTTGATATAGCGTCCGTAGTTTCTGATGAGGTTGAATCCTTCGGCGATGACAGGAAGGAAATTACGCTTGATGATATACTTTCAGCGGATAAGGAAACAAGACGCAGGATAAAAGAGAAATACTGATTCTGGAGATGATTAAGATAGAAGCAGCCATATTGATAATTATAGGTATTCTTCTTTTTGAGCTTATAGTTCTTATACACGAGGGCGGACACTTTGTTGCTGCAAAGCTGTCCGGAGTAAGAGTAAATGAATTTGCGCTTGGGATGGGCCCAAAGATAGTCGGATTTAAAAAAGGCGAGACACAGTATAATCTCAGATTGTTTCCGATCGGAGGTTTCTGCGCAATGGAGGGCGAAGATGAAAGCAGCGATGATGAATGTGCTTTCGGCAATAAGCCCGTATGGAAAAGGATAATAATTGTGGCAGCAGGCGCAGTTATGAATATAATACTGGGTTTTGTAATGATGCTTATTCTGCTTGCACCGAATAAATATTTCGCATCAAATATAGTGGCTGTTTTTGCAGATAATGCAACTTCCTCACAGCAGCTTCAGGTGGGCGATGAAATAACCTCAATAAACGGCTATGGGATAAAAACATCAACAGACCTCAGCTTTGCGCTTTCTACAGCAAAATCCAATAAGCTGGATATTTCAGTGATCCGTGACGGTCAGAAAATAGACTATACCGGTGTAACCTTACCGACAGTGAAAAAGGATGATAAGGATATACTGATGCTTGACTTTAAGGTTAAGGCTATAGAAAATAATCTGGGCACCCTTTTATCGCAGACATTCCTCTCTACGATATCTACAGTAAAGATGGTATGGGCAAGCCTCATCGGACTGGTAACAGGACGGTTCGGATTCAATGAGGTTTCCGGACCTGTCGGAATGACCTCGGCAATATCTCAGGCAACTGCGACAGGGCTGAAATCGAGTTTCTGGGACGGACTAAGCAATCTTGTATATGTAATGATGATAATAACGATAAATCTTGGGGTTGTGAATCTTCTTCCGCTTCCGGCGCTTGACGGCGGCAGACTTATTTTCCTGATAATAGAGGCGATAAGAAGAAAGCCTATAGATCCGAAATATGAAGGAGTAGTTCACGCAGCAGGAATGGTGCTTCTTCTTGCATTCATGGTGATAGTTTCAATAAAGGATGTAATACAGCTTATAGTGTGATAAATGAGGTGTAAGGCTATGGAACGCAGAAAAACCAGACAGGTCAAGGTCGGAAAGATCATGATCGGAGGAGATGCGGATATATCAGTACAGTCAATGCTGAATGTCCCTTCTACAGATATAGAAGGCAGTGTAAAGCAGGCAAAAGAGCTTGAAAAGGCAGGATGTGATATCATAAGGATAGCTGTGCCGGATATGGATGCAGTCAGACTGATACCCGCGATCAAAAAAGAGGTTTCCGCGCCGCTTGTGGCGGATATACATTTTGACTACAAACTTGCATTGGAATCTGCGGCAGCAGGAATAGATAAAATAAGGATAAATCCTGGAAATATCGGTGATGACGGTAAGGTAAAGCTTGTTGCAGATGAATGTAGGAAAAGGAATATCCCAATAAGGATAGGTGTGAATTCAGGCTCACTTGAAAAGCACATTCTTGCAAAATATGGCAGACCAACTCCGCAGGCATTATGCGATAGCGCACTTTATCATGCGTCACTTCTTGAAAAGTTTGATTTTGAGGATATTGTTCTTTCGATGAAATCCTCGGATGTAATGTTTATGAAAGAAGCATATACGCTTGCAGCTCAGCAGTGTGATTATCCGCTTCATCTTGGTGTTACAGAAGCAGGTACAGAGAGGATGGGTATAATAAAGTCAGCAGCAGGATTGGGTGCATTGCTGCTGAACGGCATAGGAGATACTATAAGAGTATCATTGACTGATGACCCGGTTAAAGAAGTATATGCCGGAAGAGATATACTGAAAGCTATGGGCTTGCGCAAGGATGGTATAAGGTTTATATCCTGTCCGACCTGTGGCAGGACAAGGATAGATCTGATAAGCATAGCAAAACAGGCAGAAGAAATGCTGAAGGATTGTGATAAGAATATAACAGTAGCCATAATGGGCTGTGTTGTAAATGGTCCCGGAGAGGCAAGGGAAGCCGATATAGGAATTGCAGGCGGAAGCGGAAATGGATTGATATTCAAAAAAGGTGAGATAATCAGGAAGGTCCCGGAGGATCAGCTGCTTGCAGAGCTTATGAAAGAAATTGAACAGATGTAAAAAAATTACAGCGGACTGAAAGAAATAAGCAGATCCGCTGTATCGCTTTGGGGTTTGACTGTAATTAGTTAGGAAGGGATCGTGTGAATAGTTTTTCTGAATTATTCGGAAAGTATGTTGAAACTGAAAAGATAACAGATGCGGTTAAAAACAGTGAAGTAGAAAATGTAGAAATAGATGCCGGACAGAGGATCATGCAGATATATATGAGATTTGGGAGTCTGATCGACAGAAGGGAACTGTTTGAAGCGGAGGATCGCATATGCCGGAGCATATTGAATCTTTCTGATTGCAGGATCATACCAAAATATGAAAGTGAAATGTTCGATACGGGGTATTATCCACATCTTGTAATGGAGCTTAAAAGGCGTAATGCAAGCCTTAACGGTACTTTGAATGAATCTACTGCGGAGCAGCACGACCATCGTCTTATAATAGAGCTTAAGCATGGAGGAAAAGATATACTCATCGGTCAGCATTTTGACAGGAATTTGTCAGACCTGATATTTACAGAATTTGGAATAAGACTTGCGGTAGAATTTACAGGTATAGTTTCAATAGATGCAGAAAGTGCTGTTTATATAGAAAAGCAGAAAATAAATGAAGAAAGAGCAGTCCGTGAAGCGCAGATAGCTGAAATGGAGAATTATGAGGCTATGATGAACAGCGCCAATGAAAGGATGGCTGCAATAGAAACTGCAAAGAAGCAACAGGCTGTAAGGAATACAACTCCGGCGGCATCATTGGAGATAGAAATTCGTGAAGGAAAAAATCTTGTGCCGAACTATATTCCTGAAAGTGCAAATCCGGTAATTGGCGGTCCGATACATGAGGAATGTATAACACTGAACAGGGTGACGCAGGATTCGGGAAAGGTCACGGTATGGGGACAAATACTGGATATAACGATAAAAGAAACAAAGGATAAAAAGGGAAAGGATCTGAAAATTTTTTCGATCAGCATTACAGACTTTGTTGGTTCAGGCGTACTGAAAATGTTTGGCAGCGGTGACAGAGCTGAACCACTCATGGCACTCAAAAAGGGAATGTACATATTGGCAAGAGGAGAGGCTCAGTACGATAGCTATGTCAAGGATGTAGATATAATGGCGAGGGCAATAAGTGTTGTTGCCGTTCCTAAATTAGTAGATAAAGCAGAAAAAAAGAGAGTAGAGCTGCATCTGCATACAAATATGTCTGCAATGGATGCGGTAAGCAGTGCAGGAGATCTCGTAAAGAGGGCACATTCCTGGGGTATGCCGGCAATAGCGATAACAGATCATGGAGTTGCGCAGGCGTATCCTGATGCGATGAATGCCTGTGATGATATAAAAAGAAGCGGCGGAGATATCAAGATAATTTATGGTGTTGAGGCGTATTTCATAAACGACAGATCTGCAGCAGCAGTAACAGGAAATACTGATATGCCGCTGAACGGCGAATTTGTTGTTTTTGATATTGAAACGACAGGTCTTAGCGCATCAAAGGATAGAATAACAGAGATCGGCGCATTCAGATTTGTTGACGGAAAGATAATGGATAAATTTTCGACATTTGTGAATCCTGAAAGGCATATAAGCGAAAAAATAACTGAACTGACGGGAATTACAGATGAAATGGTAGCAGATGCTCCGTCAGAAGAGGATGCGGTGAGGGCATTTCTTGAATTTTGCGGAAAAAATGCTGTTGTAGTAGCGCATAATGCGTCATTTGACACATCATTCATAAAAATTGCAGCGGCGAGAAATAATATTGAATATACGCTTACACATATTGATACTCTTGCAATTTCAAGAGGTATTTTTCCGCAGCTCAAGAATCATAAGCTCGACACGGTTGCAAAGCATCTCAAGCTCGGAGATTTCAACCATCATCGTGCCTATGACGATGCAAATATGCTTGCAGATATTTTCAGGATAATGCTTGAAAAGCTGTCTGAGGAATATGGCGTAAAAAGCATTTCTCAGATAAACAGTCTTTTGCCGAAGCCTGATTTCAAGTCATATAAATCATATCACCAGATAATACTTGCAAAGAATCAGGCTGGACTTAAGAATCTGTATAAGCTGATTTCAAAATCACACATAGATTACTTTTATAAGAAGCCGCTTATACCGAGATCAGAACTTGAAAAGCACAGAAGCGGTCTTATAGTCGGCAGTGCCTGTGAAGCGGGAGAGCTTTTCAGAGCAATAGTCGAGGGTAGAAACTGGGAGGAGCTGAAACAGATAGCTTCATTCTATGATTATCTTGAAATACAGCCGATCGGAAATAATATGTATATGCTGCGTGAAGGTAAGGTAAGTTCTGTAAAAGAGCTTCAGGACTTTAACCGTACTGTAGTAAAGCTTGGCGAGGAGCTGAATATACCTGTTTGCGCGACCTGCGATGTACATTTCATGGATCCATACCAGAGCGACTATAGAAAGGTACTTATGGCAGCGCAGGGATTTTCTGATGCTGAGGAACAGGCACCGCTCTACTTCCGGAATACTGCTGAAATGCTAAAGGAATTTGAATATCTTGGCAAGGAAAAAGCGTATGAGGTAGTTGTAGAAAACACGAATAAGATCGCAGATATGGTAGAGCGTATAAGGGCAGTGCCGAAGGGTAATTTCCCACCGTTTATTCCGGGTGCAGAGGAGGATCTTACAAGGATAACCTGGGAGAGAGCTAAAAACCTGTATGGAGATCCATTGCCTGAGATAGTAAAGGCAAGGATAGATAAGGAGCTTAATTCAATTATAAAGAACGGCTTTTCTGTTTTGTATATGACGGCACAGAAGCTGGTTGCACATTCAAATGAAAACGGGTATCTTGTTGGTTCACGAGGATCTGTCGGTTCATCGTTTGTTGCAACGATGTCAGGAATTTCAGAAGTAAATCCGCTTTGTCCACATTATGTATGCCCGAAATGTCATAACAGTGAGTTTTTTAATGACGGCAGTGTTGGTTCAGGCTTTGATCTTCCTGAAAAGGACTGTCCGAACTGCGGAGAGCCTTATATCCGTGACGGTCATGATATCCCATTTGAAACATTCCTGGGATTCAAGGGAGATAAGACCCCTGATATTGATCTTAACTTTGCTGGTGAGTTCCAGACATTATCGCATAGATATACAGAGGAGCTTTTCGGAAAGGAAAATGTGTTCAAGGCAGGAACTATAGCTACAGTAGCTGATAAAACAGCAATAGGCTATGTCAGAAAATATGCTGAGGAAACTGGCAGAGTAATAAATAAATCCGAGGAGATGAGGCTTGCGGCAGGCTGTACAGGAGTGCGCCGGACTACCGGTCAGCACCCGGCAGGAATGGTAGTTGTTCCGAGGATGAATGATATCTATGAATTCTGTCCGGTACAAAGACCGGCAAACGACCAGAAAACGGATATCATAACCACTCATTTTGATTTCCATTCAATACATGATACTGTTTGTAAGCTTGATGAGCTTGGTCACGATGTTCCTACAATATATCACTATCTTGAGGAATATACAGGCATCAGCGTAATGAATGTTTCAATGAGTGACCCGGATGTAATGTCACTTTTTACATCAACAAAGGCACTTGGAGTTGAACCGGAGGATATAGATTCCGAAACCGGTACATTTTCACTTCCGGAAGTCGGAACAAAATTTGTAAGAGGTATGCTTATTGAAACGCAGCCGAAAACCTTTTCGGATCTTTTGCAGGTATCAGGACTTTCACATGGAACGGATGTATGGATAGGCAATGCTTCCGAATTGATAGAAAAGAAGATATGTACTATATCTGAGGTTATCGGAACAAGAGATAATATCATGGTTTACCTTATGCACAAGGGACTTGAACCGGATATGGCATTCAAGATAATGGAGATCGTGCGTAAAGGAAAATCGACAAAGCTGCTGACAGAAGATCATATCAATGCAATGAAAGAGCATGGAGTACCGCAATGGTATATTGATTCATGTATGAAGATAAAGTATATGTTCCCGAAGGCTCATGCGGCTGCGTATATGATCGCAACTCTCAGGCTGGGATGGTATAAGGTACACAGACCAAAGGAGTATTATGCTGCATATTTTACGGTAAGATGTGAGGACTTTGATGCTGCTCTGGTATGTAAGGGCAGACAGGCAGTGAGGAATAAAATGCAGGAACTGACTGTCAAGATACAGAAGAAGGAAGCAACTGCAAAGGATGAGGCTTCATATGCGACTTTGCAGATAGTAAATGAGATGCTGGCAAGAAAAATTGAAGTATTGCCGATAGATGTATATAAGTCTGATGCAAGAAGGTTCATTGTGGAGGGAGAAAAAATAAGACTTCCGTTTGTTGCTCTCTCAGGAGTGGGAGAAGCAGCGGCGAATTCTCTTGCACAGGCGAAGGAAGAGGGAGAATTTATCTCCATAGAGGATTTTCAGGCAAGGGCGAAGGTTTCTGGTACGGTCATAGAGCTGCTGAAATCTATAGGAGCATTTGGAAGCCTGCCGGAAAGCAGTCAGCTGACATTTATGTAAGAGCCTGTAAAAACGGAGGAAAATCAATGGAAAATATGAATATTAACACAGACAGAGTTCCTGTGCTGCCGATAAGCGGACTTGTGATCTTTCCGGGGTCTGTGCTGCATTTTGATGTTGCAAGGGCAAAATCTGTATCTGCGCTTACAGATGCGATGAATAACGGAAGTCATATATTTATAACGGCACAGAATAATAACTCATTTACGGAACATGATTCACAGGATTTTTGCAGTGTTGGAGTTTACTCCAGAATACTACAGATAGTAAAGCTGACAGACAGAGTTTACAGAGTAGCAATTGAGGGAGAGTGTCGTGCCTGCGCAAAGACATTTTCTCTCAGCAAGGATTATTATGAGGCAGAGGTTGAGCTTACAAAATCCATACCGGCGGAATTTACGCCTGATGTTGAAGCTCTGATGAATGTTGTGAAGGAATCTGTAATAGAATATGGGATAATAAATCAGAGACTGCCACAGGATATAGTGGCATCTGCGAATGAGATGTCTGATGCAGGAAGGCTTGCAGATTATGTTGCAGATAACCTTATAAGGGATCATCATAAGAAGCAGATGGTTCTGGAGGAATTTGACGAAGAAAAAAGACTGGAGCTGGTTTCCCGACTTCTCAGTCATGAGATAAGCATTATACAGATCGAGGAAGAGATCAATGTTAAGACAAAGGAGAATATGGATCAGAGCCAAAAGGAGTTCTATCTCAGAGAAAAGCTGAAGGCTATACAGGATGAGATAGGTGAGGGCTTTGATGACCTTTCCGGAGAGGTAGCTGAATATAATTCGGCAATAGAGAAACTAAAGACAACAGAGGAAAATAAGAAAAAGCTGTATAAGGAAGTCCAGAAGCTGAGCAAAATGATGGGAAATTCCGCTGATGCAAATATCATCAGGACATATCTTGATACCTGCATAGAGCTTCCCTGGGGAAAATATACAAAGGAAAAGAACGATATAAAAAAGATAGCTGTGAAGCTGGATAAGAACCACTATGGCTTAAAGAAGGTAAAGGAAAGCATAATTGAGTCCCTTGCCGTAAGAAAGCTGAATCCGGAGATCAACGGACAGATAATATGTCTTGTAGGACCTCCGGGAGTTGGAAAGACCTCTATTGCACATTCGATAGCTGATGCTGTCGGAAGGAAGTACCAGAGGATAGCGCTTGGAGGCGTCCATGATGAGGCAGAGATAAGAGGACACAGAAGGACATATATCGGCGCAATGATGGGAAGAATAATGTATGCGGTCAATCAGGCAGGGTCAGCAAATCCGCTGATACTTCTTGATGAAGTCGATAAGCTGGGGATGGATTACAGAGGGGATCCGACATCCGCATTGCTGGAGGTTCTTGACGGTGAGCAGAATTCCACCTTCTTCGATCACTATATAGACCTTCCGTTTGATCTTAGCAAAGTAATGTTTATCACTACAGCGAACGATCAGTCAACTATACCTGCTCCATTGCTTGACAGAATGGATATAATAACGATCGACAGCTATACAAGAGAGGAAAAATTCCATATAGCAAAGGAGCATCTTATCTCCAAGCAGTTAAAAAGACATGGACTTATGGCAAAGAATTTCAAGATAAGTGACGAAGCCTTGTATGATATAATTGACAGCTATACAAGAGAATCAGGTGTCAGGAATCTTGAAAGGATGCTTTCAAAACTGATGAATAAGGCTGCTGTAAAGCTGCTGTCAGGGGAGATCAAGGTAATGAAGGTAGATATTGATAATATCGAGCAGTATCTTGGATCAAGAAAGTTCAAAACGGAGGATCTTGAAAAATCTGATGAGGTGGGACTTGTCACAGGACTTGCATGGACTTCTGTCGGAGGCGAAACACTGCCGGTCGAGGTCGCAGTAATGTCGGGAACAGGAAAGGTAGAGCTTACCGGATCTTTAGGGGATGTAATGAAGGAATCAGCCCAGGCAGCGATAACCTGTATAAGAACAATGGCAGACAGGCTTTCGATTGATCCTGATTTTTATAAAACGAAGGATATACACATTCATGTTCCTGAGGGTGCTGTTCCGAAGGATGGGCCGTCCGCTGGAATAACAATGGCGACAGCCATTGCGTCTTCGCTTACGGGAAAGGCAGTCAGACACGATATCGCAATGACAGGAGAAATAACCATACGCGGAAAGGTACTTCCGATAGGAGGTCTTAAAGAGAAAACTATGGCTGCATACCGTATGGGAATAAAGACTATAATACTTCCGGAGGAAAACCGTCCTGATCTTGATGAGATTGATGATGTAGTAAAGGGTTCGATAAAATTTGTTTTTGCAGATCATATCAGCACAGTGCTGAAAAATGCTCTGACAACTGAAAATGGTGAAGCATATGAATTTTAATATTGTAGAATTTGAAGCAGCATATGGGAAGTCGAAGCAGATACCAGAGTCTGATATTCCGGAGATAGTATTTTCCGGCAAATCAAATGTCGGAAAATCATCGCTCATAAATAAGCTGTTGAACAGAAAGTCCATAGCAAGGGTAAGCGCGACCCCCGGAAAGACGGCAACAATAAATTTTTTTCGTCTGACTGATGTAAGATTTGCAGATCTTCCGGGATATGGATATGCAAAGATATCCAAAAGTGAAAGAGATCGCTGGGCTGAGCTTGTGGAGGGTTATTTTTCACAAAAAAGGAATATAGCACTTGTTGTGCAGATATGTGATATTCGTCACAGCCCGACGGCTGATGATATGAATATGATAGATTTTCTCAGCAGTAATGGATTTCCGTATATAGTGGCTCTGACAAAGCTGGATAAGCTGAAAAGCTCCCAGAGACAGCCAAGAATAGAAGCACTTTCAGAGGAGCTTTCAGAGTTTGAAGGAATAAGACTATTTCCATGCTCATCACAAAATGGTGAGGGAATTGATGAAATAAGAAAAGCAATAGAAGAAAGTATAGAATGAATCATCAGATCCGTGAAGAAGCAAAAACCAATATTTCACGGATCTGATGTCATTTATAGGGTGAAAAAGTCAGAGAGATGGAAATAGTGTATATTTGGTGTGCTGTTTATTGTACAAAAGGCTTAAAAAATGATGGCAGTCATAAAAATTAATAAAAAACTGTTGTAATTGGAGACGATATGTGTTAAAATAATACTAATTTGTGGAGGTGATGTAGATGCGTAAGGACGCAATAGATAAGACAATAGTTTTCTCAATTCCGAATAACCGTGACGATACTGTAAAAACAACTTTGACGACTGTGTATAAGGCACTTGAACAGAAGGGATATAACCCGATAAATCAGATGGTGGGCTATATTTTGTCTGAGGATCCTACCTATATCACTACTCACAATAATGCGCGAAGCCTTATCAGCAAGATCGACAGGGACGATCTTCTGGAGATACTTCTGAAAAGTTATCTTGGCATTTGATGCGCATAGCGAAAAAGTGATGGGAGGTAAGAATATGGCAGAAAAGAAATCCCGTTTTCAGATGTATAAGGGGAAACCCCTTGTCCGCAGCGGTGATCTGCTTTTTTACGGTGATATGAGGGATCCTTTTGTGATAAGGATGCAGGTAAGGTCAAAGAAATCTGTAGTACCGGTAAAAACGGAGTCAACAGAGGGAAATATGGGTGAATTGAAGGTAGCGGATAAGGTGTTTGTACAGCTGATCAATACGGATATCAATGTTAGTCCGCAAAAGGCAGTTGTAAAGACAGATTATAAGCAGAATTTGTTTGCAGCGCTGGATCTTGGATATGTGTGGCTGCAGCAGGCATTGAGAGCAAATTGATAAGTGTTTGAAAGGGCAGGCGAAAGCTTGCCCTTTTTGGTAATTATTTACTAAAAAATAAATAAATTCTATTGAAAGATAAAAAAAAATTTGTTATAATTATGTAAATATCTGACATTCGGAAGGTGAATCGTGATGAGCGATAAGAAAAAAGATGAGTCAAAGGAAAAAAAGGAAGGAAAAATAAAGGAGAAACTCCCAAAGTCTTCAAAGGCACAGCTGAAGCCTATGAAGTTGTTTTCGGAGCCTTCATTTCCGTATCATAACAGAGAGCTTAGCTGGATGGATTTTAACAGCCGTGTTCTTGAAGAAGCATTTGAAAAGGAAAATCCCATACTCGAAAGACTGAATTTTCTTGCGATAACAGCTTCTAACCTTGACGAATTCTTTATGGTTCGTGTAGCAGGCGTAATGGACAGGATGCACTCCAGAAATGTAGGACGGCCTGATGAGTCAGGAATGACTCCTGAACAGCAATTTGAAAAGCTTACTGAGAAAATACATGAGTTTGCAAAAAAACAGTATTCCTGCTATAACCGTTCACTGCTGCCGGCTCTGAAAAAGTGTAAGCTCAGGTTCCTTTCAATAGAGGAGCTTAATAAAACACAGAAACAGCAAATAGATCAGTATTTTGATAAGTTTGTCTTTCCTGTTCTTACACCGCTTGCAGTGGATACATCAAGACCTTTCCCGCTGCTTGCAAATAAAAGTCTGAATATAGCCGTCAGGCTTTCAAAAGAGGGGGAAGATATTTTTGCTGTAGTTCAGGTGCCGTCAATACTTCCGAGATATGTTGAGATCTCCTGTGAAAGCGGAAGAGGGTTTGTGCTGCTTGAGGATATAATAGTAGATAAGCTGTCTGAGCTGTTTGAACTTTATAAAATAAAAGCCTGCTGTCCGTTCAGGATCACACGGGACAGCGACCTTGATATTGATGAGGAAGCAGACGATCTTCTTGTCGAGATCGAACACTCACTCAAAAAAAGACAAAGAGGAGATCCTGTTCGTCTGGAGATCGTATCAAAATGTGATGAAGCGCTTAAAAATTTCCTTGTTGATATGCTTGAAGTCAGCAGCCGGGAGATATATGAGGTCACAGGACCGCTTGACCTTACATTTCTTTCAAGGTTCTGTAGGCTTGACGGACTTGATGAGCTTCGTTTCAAACCGATAGTGCCAGTAACTCCTCCGGCTGACTTTTTCGGATATGATGATGTTTTCCAGGCGATACGGGAAAAGGACAGAATGGTTCATCATCCGTATGAGAGCTTTGATTCCATAATAAAGTTTATAAATCAGGCTGCAAAGGATCCTGATGTTCTTGCGATAAAACAGACACTCTACAGAGTAAGCGGACATTCACCAGTTATTGCTGCGCTCATAAAGGCAGCTGAGAACGGAAAGCAGGTCACTGTTCTTGTAGAGCTTAAGGCGAGATTTGATGAGGAAAATAATATCGGCTGGGCGAAAAAGCTCGAAAAAGCAGGATGTCATGTAATATACGGCTTGCAGGGTCTTAAAACACATTGTAAGATACTTCTTGTTGTCCGTCAGGAAGAGGATGGACTGAGAAGATATCTGCATATGGGTACAGGAAATTATAATGATAGTACGGCAAGGTTCTATACTGATATAGGAATGTTTACCTGTGATGAAAAATTCGGTGAGGATGCATCATCATTGTTTAATGTCATTACAGGATACAGTACACCTCCGGTTTATAATAAGATGAAGGTCGCGCCAACAGGTCTGCGGTCATTCTTTGAGGATATGATAAGGCATGAGACTGAAAATGCTGTTGCAGGTCTGCCGTCAGGTATCGTAGCAAAGATCAATTCACTTGTAGATCCGGAGATAATAAGACTGCTGTATGAAGCTTCACAGGCAGGAGTAAAAATAACGCTTATTGTAAGAGGTATCTGCTGTCTTGTTCCGGGTATAAAAGGGATAAGCGAAAATATAACGGTAAGAAGCATTGTAGGACAGCTTCTTGAACACAGCAGGATATTTATATTTGAGAATGGTGGAAATAAAAAGATATATATGGGTTCCGCTGACTGGATGCAGAGAAATCTTGACAAGAGAGTGGAGCTTGTATTTCCAATAGAGGACCCTGAGCTTGTTGACAGATCATTCAGAATAATAGAAACAATGCTTAAGGATGTACTTAATACGAGGATACAGAATCCCGATACTACATATGAGCTTCTTGACAGAAGAGGCAAAAAGCCGAGAAACTGTCAGCAGGAGTTTTCAGAGATGGCAAAGAAATCATTGGCAGCAAAAATGACAGTAGAAAAGGAAGAAAACAGATTTAAGCCTTTGATGCCTGTTTCTGAGATCAATAAGAATAAGTAACCTGTGCCCGGAAAGGGCTTGCACAAAAATAATTCAAGGAGTGACACAATAATGAAAAGAGTAGGCGTACTTACAAGCGGCGGAGATTGTCAGGGACTGAATTCTGCGATCCGTGGAATGGCTAAGGGTCTTTATGACCATTACGGCAAGAAGGTAGAGATCTATGGAATAATAGATGGCTACAGAGGTCTTATCAATGGTGAGTATAAGCTGATGCAGCCTGAGGATTTTTCCGGTATATTGACAAGAGGCGGTACAATACTCGGAACATCCCGTCAGCCGTTCAAGCAGATGAGAATAATAGATGAAGAAACAAATGTAGATAAGGTAGCAGCGATGAAAAAGACATACAGCGATCTTAAGTTGGATTGTCTTGTAGTCCTCGGAGGAAATGGTACTCATAAGAGTGCGAATATGCTTTCAGAGGAAGGTCTGAATGTTGTTTCAATGCCAAAGACTATTGATAATGATATCTGGGGTACTGATATTACATTTGGCTTCCAGAGCGCAGTTGATATAGCTACTCATGTAATTGACTGTATCCATACGACCGCTACATCACATGGAAGAGTGTTCATAGTTGAGTGTATGGGACATAAGGCAGGCTGGCTTACGCTTCATGCAGGTATTGCAGGCGGAGCAGATGTTATCCTTATCCCGGAGATACCTTATGAAATAAAAAAGGTCATCCAGTGCATAAAGGACAGAACAAAGAGCGGAAAGACATTCTCTATACTTGCAGTAGCAGAGGGAGCTATTTCTGCTGATATAGCAAGCCTTCCGAAGAAAAAGAAGAAGGAAGCAATAGCAAATATGATGTATCCTTCAATTTCATATCAGATAGCGCATGAGATAGAGGAGGCAACAGGACAGGAAACAAGAGTTACTGTACCGGGTCATTTCCAGAGGGGCGGAAGTCCGGACGCATACGACAGATTCATAACAACTCGTTTTGGTGCTGCCTGCGCTCAGCTTATTATTGACGAGAAGTATGGCTTTATGACAGGTATGGTAAATGGCGAGGTCGTTCCTGTACCGCTCAGCGAAGTAGCAGGAAAGCTCAAGAGCGTACCAGTTGACAGTCCGGTGATAAAGGATGCAAAGAATATAGGAATATGCTTTGGTGATTAATGGTTGTATGTTACAATCGGCGATATGTGGTAATTATTTTATTGTTGACACAGGTTTTTTTATGGGTTACAATTCAGTTATGACAGGTTTTTCTGCCATAACTGAATTTGTATATAAGGAGGTTAAAAAAATGTCTAATAAAGTATCAAAAGCAGATGGCGAAGAAATAATGAGAGAAAGAAAAAGATGGGCGTTTTTTGGTATCCCATGGACATTTACAAAGTATATACTGACAGAAAAGAAATTGATAATAGAAAAAGGTTTCTTTCATCAGACCGTAAATGAAATATTGCTGTACAGAGTGACTGATATGACATTGGACAGGACTCTTGGACAAAGAATATTCGGTCTTGGAACACTTACAGTTTTTTCACATGATAAGACAAATCCGAATCTTGTAATAAAAAATATAAAACACACAAAGGATTTCAAGGATGCACTTTCAGAAGCGGTTGAAAAGGACAGAATACGCATGAAGATGCGAAGGAATGAGATTATTTCAGATGACCTCTTTGATGACGATGATGATAATGAGTATATAGATCAGATCTGAAAATGATCTGCCAGCCTGAGTCATGAGGTGATCGTATGCTGAAAAAAATCGGAAAAGAGACATTTCATATAGTTTGTGTTCTTATTGCAGCGGCTATGTACGGCTTTTCGATCAATAATTTTCTGCACAGTGCCGGTTTGCTTTCAGGTGGTTTTACAGGGGTATCATTATTATTTCAGAATTCGATGCTGAAGTTTTTTGGAATTGATATACCGTTCAGCCTGATCTATATTCCTCTGAATCTTATTCCGGCGATAATCAGCTTTATTTTCATAGGAAAAAGATTTACAGTTTATTCTATGATAATGATAGTTATGACATCGGTATTTGCAGATGTCATACCGAATATGAATCTGACGAATGATATACTTCTGTGTGCTGTTTTCGGAGGTATTGTAAATGGGACGGCAATTGCGTTGTGTCTGCTGAATAATGCGACAAGCGGAGGGACGGATTTTATTTCCATATTCATATCTGAGAGATACGGCAGGGATGCGTGGAATTACATATTTGCAGGTAATGTTGTTGTGCTGACCTGTTCTGCTCTGCTGTTCGGCTGGACGGGCGCCATGTATTCAATAATACTTCAATTCACATCCACAAGTGTTATACAGATGCTTTATAAGCGCTATCAGAAGCAGACACTATTTATTATTACAGATAAGCCCGAAGAAATATATGAGGTCATAAGAGAATGTACAAATCATGACGGCACACTTTTTAAGGGAATAGGACTATATAAGAATGCTGAAAGAAACATGGTATATTCGGTAGTTTCATCGGATGAGATCAGAAGAGTGATATCAAAAATAAAATCTGTTGATCCGGCGGCTTTTGTAAATGTAATGAAATCGGAAGAGATAATGGGTAATTTTTACAGGCGTCCTAATAGCTGACAAAGGATGAATTAATAATGATTGAGGTATCTGAACT
>CACZSM010000260.1 GCA_902783815.1 uncultured Ruminococcus sp. | reverse complement strand
CAAAGGCAGACACAAGCATAATAAGCGTACTTTCAGGAAGATGGAAATTTGTTATCAGACCGTCAAGGACTTCAAATCTGAATCCAGGATAAATAAATATATCCGTCCATCCCTCTGATGCACATATTCTGCCTTCCTTTTTTGCTACAGTTTCAAGTGTTCGGCAGCTTGTTGTACCTACTGATATCACTCTTCCACCTTTTGCTTTTGTAAGATTTATTAAGTCAGCAGTCTTTTCCGGAATTTCATAATGCTCTGAGTGCATTTTGTGCTTTGTAACATCATCTACTTTTACTGGTCTGAATGTTCCCAGACCTACATGAAGTGTTACAAAACCAATTTTTATACCCTTGTCCTGTATTTTTTGCAGAAGTTCCGGTGTGAAATGAAGTCCTGCTGTAGGTGCAGCTGCAGAGCCAAGTTCTCTGCTGTAAACTGTCTGATATCTTTCCTTATCTTTCAATTTTTCGTGTATATATGGCGGAAGTGGCATCTGTCCGAGCTTATCCAGATTTTCGTAAAAGCTGCCGTCACATTCAAAATCAAGTATTCTGTTTCCGTCCTCGGTAACATCTGTGATAACAGCTTCCATTATTCCATCTCCGAATACAAACCGACTGGCCTGTTTTGCCTTTTTACCAGGTTTTGCAAGAGCCTCCCATCGTTTGTTTTCTATATGCCGGAGCAGGAGGAATTCTACATTTGCTCCGGTTTCTTCTTTTACGCCATAAATTCTTGCAGGAAGAACTCTTGAATCATTCAGAATAAGACAGTCGCCTTCATTAAGATAATCGACAACTTCATAAAAATGCTTATGCTGTAAAGCACCTGTTTTCCTGTCAATTACAAGCATACGGGAGCTGTCTCGCGGTTCTATCGGAGTCTGAGCAATAAGCTCTTCCGGCAAGTCATAATAAAAGTCTGATGTTTTCATTTTCCAAGATTCCTTTCAACATTACTTTATCTGCACTTTTGATCCCAGAATCTGATCATTGTGTCAGCAAAAATAAGCTCCTTACCAGTCCATCCGTAAAGGAGGTTTGTTCTGTAGCCATATTCTGGTACTACAACATTATTATATCCGGCTGTCTGAACACTGAATACATTAACATCTCTGTTTACCTTATTCCTGTATTCCTGTATCAGCTTTGCAACATCCACATATGACCAGCCGACTTTACTTGTACCGAAGCCTCTTCTATTGTAATTTACCATCTCATCATTCGTTCCATAAAGACCACCATGACCAGCCTGCTGATCGGAATAGATGAAAATATTATCCCAATATTCTTTTTTATCTATAGCATCCCGGAAAAACAGCCAGATACCGTTTTCTGTTCCTCCGCCTACATCTGAGGATCTTGTGCTGCTGATTGCTTTACATTGAGAGAGAATACCATTTCTTTTGCTTACCGGAGTGATTATCAGCTTATCACCGAATTTACCGATGTAGCCCTCATCAGAATTGCGGGCAGTTATCAGTGAACTAAGGTTATCGATCTCTGCAACAGTAACACTGCCATATTCAGAATTGAAGCTCCCCCATGCGCTTCCTGAGTTATCAGAAAGACACATTGTTTTTCCTCTGAGCTTTGGCATATTGTCGCAGGATATATCAATACATTCTTCCAGAGCATCCATTATAATGCCCTTGTGATGTACCTCACTACGATCAATCATTTTTATCGCAGTATGGTACCTGAACGGAAACTGTTTGCCCGTAAGGACACCACTTTTAAGTTTCTGCATAAGCTCTCTGCACAGATCGGCATCATCTATTTCCGTAAAAATACCTCTGAGATTACGGAGCAGAGCCATATGTCCCATATTGATCGTTGACAGTATTTCCGTCCACGAAGCGCCGGCTGCTCTTTTAGCCTCCCATGTATTGTTGTCATCATCTACTGATAATGTGCCGTTTCTCATAAGCTCATCAATAATTTCAGAATTCGCATGACAAATACGGATGGTGTCGATCATTCCGATACCGCTGTTTTTATATTTATGTATTTCATACAATGAACAGCTTTCAAGCTTCGCTGCCCAATTCCTTTTAAGAAGATTGGGCACATTATTTTTTTTGCCTTTCTTAAACAGGTAATATTCAAGCTGAGTTGTCGGCTCATCAGCTCTTTTCATTACCTGTTTTTGTATTGCAGAAAAAAGTCCTGGATTATCCTCATTGAATTTTTGTCTTTTTGGATGGATAGCTGCTCTTACCATTATTACCTGTGGATTAAGTCTCATACAAAAATCATTTCTGAGTATTGCAGCCCATTCAATAGTAGCTTTGAAATCAAAATCCAGTGCTTCATCAATGATTTTTTCCATCAATTCAGATGTTTTCATACCCTCATATTTATCAGGAAGAATACTGTATGGTGCAAACAGCTTATCTACTTCATATTTATCATCCTTTATTGTTGCCTTTGCAAACTCACCATCGCGGTAATACTGTGGTTCACCAAATATTGAAGATGCAGTGACCATTTTGAGGGTATCAATTGGATCGTACTCATACGAAATACCTCTCATAAAATTTTCAACGGGTTTTTTCTTTTCATTTTCTCTTTTTTCTTCTACTGGTTGCGTGAATTTACTCATATTATATGCCCCTCCTGTTGAAAAAAAGTAGAGTACCAAAACATAAGCTCTGGTACTCTCCGTATGGACAGGATCGAGAAAATTAAAAATGATACTATAAATTTGCTGCAATATGTATCCATACTCAGCAAAACATAAAGGGAATCGAACCCCATAAAACATTTCCACATTTTTTCAGGAAACGGAACTCATTATTAAAATGAGCTAAAAAACTCCATTATTGATGAAATCATTTTTCCGCTTCGATCCTGTATTAAGTTAAGAGAATACCGTGAATAATAAGACCGATATAAAAAAGCAGAAAACAGTCTGTTATCAATAAAATGATGAAATCGATCTTCCGCTACGGTATGAATACATTATATCATATAAAAAAATAATGTCAAGGATACTGTTTTCAACTTGTAGTTGAATTCACACCTTCCGTTCCTTTTGTAATTATTTCGAGCTGATATACTATCTCACTGAAATATCTTGGAGGAACCTTTTCAAGAGGGATTGCTTTTTCGTTATCAGCTTCATCGTAAACATAGCTTCCATGCTCAATTGTACCT
>CACZSM010000259.1 GCA_902783815.1 uncultured Ruminococcus sp. | reverse complement strand
GGAAACCGCAAGCCTTTGAAAAGGCTTGACCGAAACTTTTGCCTTTTTGTTGGCTATTTTTCTTTTAAAGAAAGTTGAATTCCATGAGGACAATAAAAATTGTCTTTTATTTTTTAGCGCAGTGTGGTATAATAGGCGGTAGAAATTTCTATGACAGAGAACCTGAAAGGAGCAGAAATATGAGATCTCCGCTTGCCGACAGACTGCGGCCTGTTTCAATTGAAGAGATAGTAGGTCAGCATCATCTGCTTGATAAGGGCAGACCTTTGCGTAATATTATCGAATCCGGGAATATTCCGAATATGGTTTTCTATGGACCTTCCGGTGTCGGAAAAACAACACTTGCTTCATATATTGCTAAACAGACTAACCGCGCACTTCGTAAGCTGAACGGTACAACAGCTTCAACGGCTGATATCAAACAGATATTTGACGACCTGAATGGTTTTGACGGTATCAATGGAATACTCCTTTATCTGGATGAAATACAGTATTTCAATAAAAAACAACAGCAGACTCTTCTTGAATACATTGAAAACGGCAGCATTACCCTTATTGCTTCTACTACGGAAAATCCCTATTTCTATGTTTACGGAGCAATACTGAGCCGATCAACGGTATTTGAATTCAAGCCAGTCGGAAGGGAAGATGTGTTGTATGCTGTGAGAAGGGCTTATTCCGCGATAGAGAAGGAATACGGGAAAGCAATAGAGGTTGAAGAAGGCGCCGCAGAGTATATTTCATATGCCTGTGGAGGAGATGTAAGGAAGGCTATAAATGCCGTAGAGCTTTCTGTAGATGCCTCAGGATATACTACAGATGATGTTATCAGAGTAAGTCTTGATACCGTATCACAGCTTACTCAGAAAAGTGCTGTGCGATACGACAGGGAGGGCGATGAGCATTACGATCTTCTTTCTGCATTCCAGAAATCAATGAGAGGCAGTGACCCTGATGCAGCAGTGCTTTATCTTGCAAGGATACTTGCAGCAAATGACCTTCCATCAGCCTGCCGTCGGCTTATGGTCTGCGCCTGCGAGGATGGAGGACTTGCAAATCCGCAGATAATACCAATTGTTAAGGCTGCTGTTGATGCCGCAATGATGGTGGGACTCCCGGAGGCAAGAATACCTCTTGCAGATGCAGTTATACTTGTAGCGCAGTCTCCGAAATCCAACTCGGCGTATAATGCTGTAGATGCGGCAATGGCGGATGTGGAAGCAGGAAAGGCAGGAGGTTTTCCTCGTCAGCTGCAGAATAAGCACTTCGATGGCGCGGATGCAAAGGTTAAAGGACAGTTTTATAAATATCCTCATGACTTTCCGGATCACTGGACTGAACAGCAGTATCTTCCGGATGGTGTAAAGGATGCGGTGTATTATGTTCCTGGTGAGAATAAAAATGAGCAGGCGTATAAAGCCTATTGGGACAGGATAAAGGGCAGGAAAGAAAAATGAAAATTACTAAGATCGGAAATGTTGAGATAGACGGCTATGCGGCACTTGCACCAATGGCAGGAGTGGCGGACAGAGCATTCCGGGAATTATGTGTCGGTTTCGGAGCCGCATATGTGGTTGGTGAGATGGTAAGCTCAAAAGGTATTGCATATGGAAGTGATAAGTCAGCAGAGCTTATGGAGATATCTGATGATGAGCGTCCGGCAGCTGTACAGATATTTGGTTATGAACCGGAAGTTATGGCTTCTGCGGCAAAGTTTGCAATGAGGTACAGACCGGATATAATTGATATCAATATGGGATGTCCTGCGCCGAAGATAGCCGGAAATGGCTCAGGAGCTGCGCTGATGAAGAACCCGGAGCTTTGCGGAGAGATTGTCAGAGCTGTAAGCGGAGCAGTGGAAATACCTGTGACAGTAAAGATACGCAAGGGCTGGGATAGTGAAAGTGTAAATGCTGTGGAAGTGGCAGGAATATGTGAAAAGTCCGGGGCGGCAGCAATAACCGTACATGGCAGGACAAGGGAACAGCAGTATGCGCCGCCTGTAGATTGGGATATAATCAGGGATGTAAAAAAAGCGGTAAGCATACCTGTAATAGGCAACGGAGATATAAATACTGCTCAGGATGCTGCAAGGATGTATGAGCATACCGGCTGTGATCTTGTAATGGTAGGCAGGGGAGCGCTCGGTAATCCGTGGATATTCCGTGAGATAAATAATCTGCTCGGTACAGACAGACTTCCTATGCCGGCGACTATGTCGGAGAGGATAACAGTGCTTATAAGACATATAAAAACACTTTGTGAATACAAGGGGGAGGAAATAGGTATG
>CACZSM010000258.1 GCA_902783815.1 uncultured Ruminococcus sp. | reverse complement strand
ACCTCGGAATAAGTCTCGGCTGTCTTGGATTCCTCTATAGTGATAACGCCGTCGGATGTTACCTTGTCCATAGCCTCTGCGATAAGCTTACCGATAAATTCATCAGCAGCAGAGATAGTTGCAACTCTTGCTATATCCTTTGAGCCTTCAACGGGCTTTGAATTCTTTTTCAGTGTCTCAACAGCAACATCAACAGCCTTGCTTACACCCTTTTTAAGTATCATCGGGTTAGCGCCTGCTGTAACATTCTTCATACCCTCACGGATAAGAGCCTGAGCGAGCAGAGTAGCAGTTGTTGTACCATCGCCGGCAACATCATTTGTCTTGATAGAAACCTCTTTAACGAGCTGAGCGCCCATATTCTCGAACGGGTCATCAAGTTCAATTTCCTTTGCGATAGTAACGCCATCGTTTGTGATAAGCGGAGCGCCGTATTTCTTATCAAGAACGACATTTCTTCCCTTCGGACCAAGAGTGATCTTAACTGTATCAGCAAGCTGATCGATACCCTTCATAAGTGACTTTCTTGCGTCCTCGCCGTAAGCGATCTGTTTAGCCATAATAAATTACCTCCCAGTATTTCTTTCCCTTTCTGATATTACTCTACAACAGCCAGAATATCAGACTGACGAACGATCGTATATTCCTCGCCGTCCAGTTTAACATCTGTGCCTGAATACTTGCTGGTGATGACCTTATCGCCAACATTTACATACATTGTAACTTCCTTGCCGTCAACCATTCCGCCCGGACCTACAGCTACTACTGTAGCGAACTGTGGTTTTTCCTGAGAAGCAGCTGTAAGCACGATACCGCTTTTAGTTGTCTCCTCAGCCTCTTCTGCTTTTACTACCACTCTGTCAAGCAAAGGTTTGATAGTCATAATAAATTGCCTCCTTATAGCAAACAGTTATTAATATAGTTATCATTTAGCACTCTCTTGTTCTGAGTGCTAAAAATATTATAACTCATTTTTTGAAAAAATCAAGGGGGTTTTGAAACTTTATCAAAAATTTTTTTAAAAAAGCTAAGCCGGAGAAAGATTTTCTCTTACAGTCGTAGAGTTTTTCGCCTTTACCTTTATATCAGCACTGTTTTTACGGCGCATATAGACGCTTTGTACAAGTCCTGCGCCGAGGTACAGACAAGCCGCAGAGGAACCTCCGGAGCTGAAAAACGGCAGTGTTATGCCGACAACCGGCATAAGTCCCAGAACCATACCCAGATTTACAATAAGCTGAGATGCAAGCAGCGCAAAATATCCAATACATATCATTCTTCCGAGGGTATTGCAAGCCGCCGCAGATGTCCTGAAAGTGAAGGCAAGTATCAGGACAAACAAAAGCAGAATAGCACAGCAGCCAATAAATCCAAGTTCCTCACCTGCAACAGTAAAAATAAAATCGTTTTCCTGGTACGGTACGATATTGCTTTCCACCCTCGAACCGGAAAACAGCCCTTTTCCGAAAAGTCCTCCTGATGCTATAGACACCTTCCCCTGATACTGCTGCCAGCCGTAGCTTTGAAGCATTGAATCATCACTGCTGAAAAGTGCGATAAGTCTGTTTTTCTGGTCGTCATTCAGCACCCACATCCACAAAAGCGGAAGCGCGGCTGCGCAGCCTATGGACATAGCAGCAAAATACCTGATCTGAACTCCTGCCGCAAAGCACATTATTATAAACATACACACAAATACCAGCACTGCTCCGTCATCGCCCTGCAAATGTATAAGCAATACCGGTACAGCCGCATGAGCAGTCAGAGCAATGACCGAACTGAATCTGTGCAGCCTATCATTTTCAGAAAGCCATGATATATGCTTTGAAAAAGTAATGATAAAGCATATTTTGGTAAGCTCAGATGGCTGGAAGGTCATTCCTCCCGGAAGTCTTAACCACCCTACATCATCAGTTCCTGCGACCTGTATTCCGAAAAAGAATACCGCAATTGTAAGAGCAAGGGCAGCGCCTCCGATAAGCCACCAGAATTTTGCGATCGTATTATAATCTATGACTGAAATTACAACAGCCGCAGCATAGCCTGTCACTACAGCGATAATCTGGTTTCTCAGAAAATCCACTTCGCCGTTTCTCTGAGTGCTTGCGATCAGCAGACAGCCCAGGACAGATGCCGTCAGAATAAGAATCCAATAAAAAACATCTGTTTGTCTTAGATAGCCGCGTATTGCTTTTATAGTTATCCCTCCTGAAACTCACACCCACTGTATGTCAGTAACATAGAACACCTCACAGGCACCATTACCCGTATCAGTACGCACAGTGCTTGAATGCCACTGCATTGTTTCTCCCGTCTGCTTATAGGCATCCACATTCACAAGATATCCTTTAAGTCTGATATGATCTCCGCGTCTTATCCACCAGACCTTATTCTTAACATCGTCATTTGCAGGAATAATATGATTATTTGACGACTGCTGATTAACTACCGATGCGCTTCCAACTACAGCAGCAGATGCAGCATCGATCTTAAAGGAATAGAACCTTCCGCTCTGATCCCAGTGAAAATCCACATCCTTATTATGAGCTGCTGTAAGACCCCATGCAAGAGCAAGATCCTTCTGCGACAGCTTGTCATCAAGACCAAAGCCAACATAGTCCTTTGTGTGTACGACCAATGCTTCTATATCATATTCATACAGATAGGTTATAATTACCTTATACCCGTCTATTTCACGCACAGTATAACCTGGTTCAGCTTCAGTCTGTATTGGTTCCCCTATTCCCAGAACAGCATTGCGGCTGCCGTCTTTCCATACAAAAAAGCCTACTCCTATGGCCGCAACAACAAAAAGAAGTATTGCAATTACCGGAAATCCTTTTTTTCTTCCACTGAAAGACCTGGCTCTCGTATAGCGATCCTCCGGTGTTACATGGACTTTATTTGTATATTGGTTACGCCTTCCGTACTGGTTATATCCGCCGTATTGATTTTGTCCTCCGTATTGGTTTTGTCCCCCGTACTGATTCTGTCCTCCGTATTGATTTTGTCCTCCGTATTGGTTTTGTCCTCCGTATTGGTTCTGTCCTCCGTACTGGTTCTGTCCTCCGTACTGATTCTGTCCTCCGTACTGGTTATATCCTCCGTATTGGTTCTGTCCTCCGTACTGGTTCTGTTCTCCGTACTGGTTCTGTCCCCCGTACTGGTTATATCCTCCGTATTGGTTCTGTCCTCCGTACTGGTTCTGTCCCCCGTACTGGTTCTGTCCTCCGTACTGATCATATCCGCCATACTGCTCGTCTGGTCTGTTATCCATTCCTTATTTACCTCCCTGATACAGCAAAAAGCCGATGGGATTTCTCCTGATCGACTTTCTGACTTCCTGTTGTTTCTGATTCATGTATTTTTATCTACCTGGTGGAATGTCTTTAAATTCCCCGTTTTCTGGCTGCGCTTGCTAAGCTCTGCCATTACCTCATCAACTGTAATACCCTGCTGCGCCATCATTACAAACAAATGATAAATAAGATCAGATATCTCCAGCACTGTTTCACTGTTATTGCCGTTTTTTGCAGCTATAATAGTTTCTGAACATTCCTCTCCTACCTTTTTCAGTATCTTGTCAAGTCCCTTTTCAAAAAGGTAGCAGGTATAAGAGCCTTCCTGCTTTTCAGACTTCCGGCTGAGTATCGTTTCATAAAGATCATAAAGCTCATTACAATTATCCATTGTTATATTCCTCCCATATCCTGTTAAAAAAGCAGCTGTGACTTCCCGTATGACAAGCTGCTCCGGTCTGCTCCACTATTACAAGCAGTGTATCCTTATCGCAGTCGCCCCTGATATCCACTACCTTCTGTACATGACCGGATGTAGCTCCCTTATTCCAGAGTTCCTGTCTTGAACGGCTGTAAAACCAAGTATAGCCCGTTTCAAAGGTCTTACGCATTGACTCCCTGTTCATATATGCAAGCATAAGAACCTCTCCGGTATCCTTTTCCTGTACTATAGCCGGAAGAAGATCTGCTTTTTTGAAATAGTCCTCTATAAAATCAAATTTTCCCATCAGATATTTGCTCCCTTGCCGTTATGCTTTGCAGCCCTGGCTACCTCGATAGCCTGCACAAGATCAAGACTTCCCGTATATACAGCCTTGCCGCATATTGCGCCATATATATCAAGATCAGTCAGATTTATGATATCCTTCAGATTTGCAACGCCGCCGGAAGCGATTATATTACAGCTTACCTTTGACTTAAGCTCATCCAGCATAGTAAGATTAGGGCCGCTGAGCATACCATCCTTTGAAATATCCGTAAAGATAATATACTTAACTCCGATATCCTCCATCTGCTTAGCGAGGTCAATATAATTTATTTCAGAGGTATCAGTCCAGCCGTCAGCGGAAACGAAGCCGTCCTTTGCATCTATTCCCACAGCTATCTGTGACGAATACTTCTTTACTGCTTCCTTCACAAAATCAGGATCCTTTATTGCAGCCGAACCAAGAATAACACGGTCAATACCATTTTCGAGGTAGTATTCAACTGAATCCATTGTGCGTATGCCGCCGCCGACTTCTATTTTCACATCGCAGTTTTTCCTGACTTCGATAATAGACTCCGAATTGAGTCTTTTACCTTCCTTAGCGCCGTCGAGATCGACCATATGGATAAACTTAGCCCCAGCCTTTTCAAAGCTCATTGCTGTTTCCAATATACTGTCGGCGACCTTATGTGCAGTGGAGTAATCTCCCTTGAACAATCTCACGCAATCGCCGTTAATAATATCAATTGCAGGTAATATCAACATACTTACCAACCCTTTCTATACTTACAGCACACCCTTTGTTGACAGAGGCTTATCTGTATCGGTCAGGCTTACAGCCAGTCTTAGCGAATGACCGAGAGCCTTATACAGTGCTTCTGTAATGTGGTGTGAATTTTTCCCATAGACCGATCTCAGATGCAGAGTTATTCCGGAATTGAATGAAAACGCTCTCATGAACTCTTCTGTCATACAGCTGTCATAAGCGCCGATTCTTT
>CACZSM010000257.1 GCA_902783815.1 uncultured Ruminococcus sp. | reverse complement strand
TTTCTTCGTACTTTACATATATTTTTCCTTTGTTTATCCCAAGCACTTGTGACACGATTTCAGACAGTTCTGCTGTAAGGGCATCATACTCATCTGCGCTTTGTCTGCCGTAAATTTTCACCTCTATGAAAGCGCAGGGTTGTTCTCCGTCACCCTGAAAATACATCCGGCATTCGTCCTCAAAATTGAGCATCAGCCACGCTTCACTTTTTCCGCGCAGCAAAGATATCGCTTTTCCGAACCTTTCCTTTAATTTCAGTTCGTTTTCTTTTGATATCTTTGTAGATACTTTAGTATTAATAAATGGCATCTAAAAAAACCTCCGAAAATTCAGCCTGAAAGACTGTCTATATTTTTTGTTGCCCTGTATCTGCACAGCAGATAGCTCAAAGCTGCAAGAACCATAAATACTGTGAAAAGCAATATGATAAGTCTGATAGCGCCTATCGCTGTATATTTATACAAAAACCATGATCCGGTGCATATTATTCCCTCCGAAACCATAGCCAGAGCCATATTGAAAAAGATGTTATAATTTCCTCTCAGGGCATTAAGCTCGTCATCCCATATCAGCTTCGGATTGACGGAATCCATAAATATTCCGAAATACGATGCAAATGCGACCGCCAGTATGCTGAGCATACATGAGAAAATAATATACTTTATTCCGACATTAAGCCATATGCAGGCAATAATAACACTTGCAAGCACACCCGTTCCGCTTATTATTATACTGACAAGAGCCTTGACATTTATCTGTGTCATATATGAAAGAGGAATATACTTTATAAAAGCGAAGTGCTTACCCTCTCTTGTAAAGCCTGCTGATGCAATACAGTTTACAGCCGTTACAAGCACAGACAAAGCAGTAACGCCAAGCATAAAGAACAATACGCTTTCTTCGTCACCGCTATGGATACCGTAAACGAAGCCGCCCATAAAATCGGTATTTTCCTGTATCACGATAGCGATTATCACCCCTACCGGACACATAAGATTTATCATGAAGCAGTTTGTAAAATACGCCGGTGTACGGACAAGAAGCCGGAATTCCTTTTTCATATAGGTTATCCATGCCGGACGCATTTTCATAGCGGATATAGTTTTCTCTCCGCTTCTTTTTCCGGAGACGCCGCCCTGTCCGATACCCACAACGCTTGGAAAATACACAGCCTGCGCTGTAAGCATAAAAATAAATATTGCAGCTGCATTTATTGCAATATATATAAGAAGGTCAGGCAAGGTATTCTCGTGCATTGAAAGTACGAGGAACTGTATATGCGGAAAGATACAGTTCATAACGCCAAGCAGTCCATTTTCCGATTCAGATGCAGCCTTTATCAGAGCATTGCTGTCGAAACCGCTTTTTGACAGCATTATCACCATTCCCACAACAACAAGAAATGTAAACACTCCGGTTATTTTATTGACGGTATCCTTATTTCTCACGAATCTTGTGAAGTACATCACAAGCATACATATTATACCGCAGTAGATAAGCGGTACTATGGGAAGTGTAAGCATACCGAAAACCGCAATGACCCATGAATAGAACGGCAGACCGCCGCCTATTATATATCCGGCGAAAGCGGCGATTATTACAATAAATTCCATAACGCTTTCGCTGATAAGAGCCGCCGTGAATTTTGAACCTATTATCTGATATGGACGCAGCGGAAGCGGCAGCAAACTTTCAATATCTCCGGAAAAGTAGAATACTGAAAATATGACATTCATTCCGAAAATAAACGAGAATACTGCTATAAGATGAAGGAATAATTCAATAGCATTATCCTGAGTACCGAAGGATTCAAGTGCTGTTGTCATGGAAAAGAGTATCACACCCACAAAAAAAGCCATTGGAAGCATTATTCCAAATATCGCTATGATACTCATAACATAGTAAAATATCCGGTTACGCTTTTTTTCCTTTGCGCTCGGCTCTACTCCCTTGATAAGAGCCGAAACAAGTTTAAGATATATTCTCATTTTTCTGTCAGCTCCAGGAATATATTTTCAAGAGATTCATTCTTATTTTTCTTTTCAAGCTCTTCAAGAGTACCGCTGTAAAGCATTTTTCCCTTTTTTATTATTATTACCCTGTCGCAGAGTTTTTCAGCGACCTCCAGTACATGAGTTGAGAAAAACACTGCATTTCCTTCCTTTGTATGGTCACGCATAAGCTGCTTAAGCTCAAATGACGACTTCGGATCCAGACCGATCATCGGCTCATCAAGTATCCATACCGGCGGTTTATGTATCAGTGCAGCTATTACCATCATTTTCTGTCGCATACCATGTGAATAGCTCATCATCGGAGATGAAAGTGCATCCGTCAGTCCGAATTTCTCAGCAAGCTCCTCAGATCTTTTTTGTCTTTCATCCGTAGGCACATGGTAGATATCACCGATAAGCTCTATGAATTCGCTTCCCCTGAGCCGCAGGAACATATCTGGGCTGTCAGCAATATAGCCTATTGACTCCTTAGCCTTAATGGGGTCATTTCTGATATTGAATCCATTAATAGTGATTTTACCGGAATCAGGCTTTATTATACCGGTAAGCATTTTCATTGTAGTAGTTTTGCCAGACCCATTCGGACCGATAAATCCGACGATCTCTCCGCCCTTTACATTAAAGCTGACATCATCTACTGCACGAATAGTTTTGTTGTAGGTTTTTGTTACATTTTCAAACTTTATCATTTGGCAGCTCCTTTCGTAAAAAATGCCTATAGAGATTTTATCATACTGCACATAATTTTACAATAGATTTTCAGAATTTTTATTCCTTTTACAGAAATAAAAAAATCACAAGCCGTAAAAAGCAGCCGCAGATCACTCTGCGGCTGCCCTTTGATTTCTTTTATCTATTTGTTCACTTTTCAGCAGATCAGCCTTCGTTGATTGCAGCCTGAGCAGCAGCAAGACGAGCTATCGGAACTCTGAACGGTGAGCATGATACATAGTCAAGTCCGATCTTATGGCAGAACTCAACAGATGACGGGTCGCCGCCGTGTTCACCGCAGATACCGCAGTGAAGCTCCGGTCTGGTTTCCTTACCAAGCTTAAGAGCTGTCTTCATAAGTGAGCCTACGCCTACCTGATCCAGTTTTGCAAACGGATCGTTCTCGAAGATCTTTGCATCATAATATGCCTCAAGGAACTTACCAGCGTCATCACGGCTGAAGCCGAATGTCATCTGAGTAAGGTCGTTAGTACCGAAGCAGAAGAACTCAGCTTCTGTAGCAA
>CACZSM010000256.1 GCA_902783815.1 uncultured Ruminococcus sp. | reverse complement strand
TCTTCCTGATCCTTAAGCTCCTTGACATGGTCTGAAAGACTGTCGAATTTCTCAAGCTGTCCATTTCTTAAAGATGCGTGGGTGCAGGCTTCATCAAGCAGATCAATAGCTTTATCAGGCAAAAATCTGTCAGTGATATATCTTTCCGAAAGAACAACTGTCTTTCGTACAATATCATCGCCCATATTAACTCTGTGATAATCCTCGTAATAATTTTTTATCCCAAGGATCACCTCTATAGTATCCTGTATAGAAGGCTCTGCTACGGTTACAGGCTGGAAGCGTCTTTCAAGCGCTGCATCCTTTTCAATATACTTCCTGTACTCATTGAATGTTGTTGCGCCTATTACCTGTATTTCTCCTCTTGAAAGCGCGGGCTTCATAATATTTGCGGCATTCATGGAGCCTTCCGACTCTCCTGCACCAACAAGACTATGCACCTCATCAACAAAGAGTATTACATTGCCTGCTTCCTTTACCTCGTTTATAAGACCCTTGATACGGCTCTCAAACTGTCCTCTGAACTGAGTTCCTGCCACAAGCGATGTCAGATCAAGCAATTCAATTTCCTTATCCTTAAGTCTGTGAGGAACCTCTCCGGAGGCTATTTTCTGTGCAAGTCCTTCTGCGATTGCTGTTTTACCTACGCCCGGTTCACCAATAAGACATGGATTATTTTTTGTCCTGCGTGAAAGTATCTGTATTACACGGTCTATCTCCTTGACCCTGCCTACGATCCTGTCAAGCTCTCCGTTTTTTGCTCTTTCAGTAAGGTTTGTGCAATACGCATCAATATGCTTACGGTTCTTTCTGCGTTTGCGTTCCTCCTGTTTATTCTGTTTTTCCTGATTCGGATTCTTCTGCTTGCTGCCCTTATCATTCAATTTATCAGACGGCGACTTTGATGAAAACAGATCCTTGAAAAACGGAGGAAAAGCCGGAGCACCACCCCTGCTGAATCCATCCTCATCTTCTTCATCATCATTACCCTCGCCGTCATAATCCTCTGGAGAAGGTATCATTCCGGAATCAATAAGTTCATCCATAGAATCCTGGAGATTCGTAAGATCCTCCTCAGATATACCCATTTTTTCCATTATATCCGTAACAGGCTTAATTCCCATTTCCTTTGCGCAGACAAGACAGTAACCAACTGTATTGTTTGCATCAGATGTATTTGAAATAAAAACCACTGCTGGTCTTTTATTGCACTTTGTACAAAGCATCATCTGTATAATACTCCCTTTCCTTTCTGATAGACAGACACACAAAGCAAATGTGCGCTATCTGCATATAATAATAACACATTTCAAGTCAATCTGTCTATAAAAAAATGAATTATTATTCCATTCAGGATCTTGCCAATGATGATATCCCATTCATAATCATCTCAGGCAGATTAAACATATATATCTGCTTATAGATCAATGAGCTGTCGATCATCTGCTGCAGTCCCTGGGCATCCTCCTGGGGCAGAAGCACAAGCAGGAAATATATTATCAGTGTCATTATCATTATCAGTACGGCAGTCTCTGCCAATCCTAAAAGTGCTCCAAGAACCCTGTCCGTCAGCGCGAGGCCGGTTTTCTTTGCAACGACGCTTATTGATTTTGTAAGTAAGCTTATTATTGTAATTATAATTAAAAACAGTACGAATGAAAGTATAACTGTAACAAGTCTGATAAGTACAGAACGAATCATTCCTTCTATCATTACCGGAACACTAAGATTCGTCTTTGATAATTGACTGCTGAGCATATCGGGAGTTATTCCTGCCATATCCAAAGCATTCTTTGCATAATCCGGTAATGCCCCGGTTATACTTTCAATTCCAGCCTTCGGATCAAACGAGGGCAGCATTTCTTCAAGTACCCTTACGACCTCTGACTGTATGAAATTTTCATATATTCCCGGCGCAAAAACAGAAGCTCCTGCCGAAGCCAGCAGCATTGCCACAAACGAACCTACAAGTCCGACAACAGCCTGTATAAGTCCTCTTGTGTAGCCGCCTACTACCAAAAGACCTATTATCACCAGTACGATAATATCCAGCATCCGCATCACTCCTTATCATCATTTTTTTGCTGTTATTTTCTTTTCCGTCCCATTGAGAATTCTCTTTATATTCTCTCTGTGCATTATAACAACTCCTGCGCCGATTATGAAATTCGATACAAAAACACACGCTATAAACCATACTGCCGGCTCTTTAAGCGGAGCAATAAATGCAAGTGTTCCGGAAGCATCAAGAATACGGAGTCCTGCGCCTACAAAGGGGTAGCATATCGCAGCAAAAAGTGACCCTTTTGATATTGTTTTCGTCAGAACAAAAATTATCAGGAAAAGTATCAGTTCTACTACAAAAACTCTCCAGTCAGTCATTAGCATAACAGAAGCAGTTGTAACCACTCCCTTGCCTCCCTTGAACTTATAGTACAAAGGGAACATATGACCCAGAACTGCAAACATTCCTGCAATATACATCAGCACCCCTCTTTCAGACTGCTGCATAGGACTGTCCCATCCAATCGTCAGAAAATAGGGTATCATTATTGATATCACTCCTTTAAGAAAGTCTCCGACAAATGTAATTATCGCCGGTACCTTTCCCACGCAGCGCAGCACATTTGTAAAACCTGCATTTCCGCTGCCCATTTTACGGATATCCTCATGCTTAACTATTCTTGTAACTATTATTGAAGTATTAATACTGCTTATCAGATATGCGCATACTGCCGATATCAAAACTAACAGCCAATGATTTCTGAAAAAATCTGCCAGCATTTCCAAAAGGATCATCCTTTCACAAAACTCCTATTGCGGGAGTTATCATTTTTTATCTTCTCTTTCACGAACAATAAATCTTATTGGTGTTCCCTGCATACCAAATGTCTCTCTTATCCTGTTTTCAAGATATCTCTGATATGAAAAATGAAACAACTCGGCGCTGTTTACAAAAAATACGAATGTCGGAGGCTTTACAGATGCCTGTGTAACATACATTATTTTCAATCTGCGTCCCTTATCTGTAGGGGGCTGTACTCTTGCCACTGCATCTGCAAGAAGATCATTGAGCATTCCTGTCGTTATACGCATTGCTGCAGAATTCACTGCCATCATTATCAGTTCAAAAAGTCTGTCTATTCTCTGTCCTGTTTTTGCTGAAATGAAAACAAACGGCGCATATGACATATATGCAAAATCAGTTTCCAGCTTTTTGCGGTACTCATTCATCGTTTTATCGTTTTTCTCGATCGCATCCCATTTATTTACCGCTATTATACACGCTTTTCCGGATTCATGAGCAAGACCGGCTATTCTTGTATCCTGTTCTGTAATGCCTGCCTGTGCATCTATCATTATAACGCAGACATCACTTCTCTCTATTGCCATTTTTGCTCTTATTACGCTGTATTTTTCCACCTCATCCTCTATTTTCCGGCTGCGGCGGATCCCGGCGGTATCTGTCAGACAGAATCTGCCGTACTTATTCTCTATAACCGTATCAATACTGTCACGGGTAGTTCCAGCTATATCCGATACAATACATCTGTTTTCGCCTGTTATCTTATTTACAAGTGATGACTTGCCTGCATTTGGTCTGCCTATTATTGCGACTCTTACGCCCTCGTCAGCATCCTCACCATCCGTCTGTTCCGGAAGAAGCTCATATACAGCATCAAGAAGATCTCCTGTTCCGTGTCCATGCACTGATGACACCTGTATCGGTTCACCAAGTCCGAGGTTATAAAACTCATAGAATGACGGGTCCGGATCTCCCACCCTATCGCACTTATTCACACAAAGCACTACTGGTCTGCTGCTTTTCCTAAGCATCTGTGCAACTTCCTCATCCGTTGCCACAACTCCGCTTTTTACATCCGTTACCAATATTATAACATCCGCAGCATCTATCGCAAGCTCTGCCTGACGGCGCATCTGTCTGAGTATTACATCCTCCGAATATGGCTCAATTCCGCCCGTATCCACAAGAGATATCTTTCTGTTCTTCCATTCACACTGCCCGAATATCCTGTCACGGGTAACGCCCGGTGTATCATCGACGATTGCTATTCTCTGTCCTACCAACTTATTGAACAATGTTGATTTTCCCACATTTGGTCTGCCGACTATTGCCACTACCGGATTTGCCATATTATCATCTCCCTATTCCAAGTATCCTGTCCCCTGTAAAAATAAAATAGAGAAGGAGCTGAATCCTTCTCTATCTCACTCATCAATTAGGCTTCAACATCGAGAACCATTCTGCCGTTGTACATACCGCAGGCCTTGCACGCTCTGTGAGCCAGCTTATATTCGCCGCAATTCGGGCAGGTAGCGAGTGCCGGAGCATTCAGCTTCCATACTGATGATCTTCTCTTATCTCTTCTTGCCTTTGATGTCTTTCTCTTAGGTACTGCCATTTCCAATTACCTCCTCATTTATTAAAGTACAAAAAATCATTCTTCCAGCAGCATACTCAATGCTGCAAGTCTTGGGTCAGGCTCCCTTGTGGGACAGCTGCACTTTCCCTCGTTAAGATTCTTTCCGCACTTTGGACACAAGCCCTTACAGGAATCCTTACAGAGGAACTTTGACGGAAGTTCCAGTAGAATATCATCTCTGAGCAAAGCATCAGTATCGAGCATATAGTCCGGTGCTTCAATATAATCGCCGCTTTCGTCCTCTGAGGACTCATCTGCAACGAGAATATGACTAAACCTATAGGCGAATTCCCTGCTGAAGCTGCCGCAGCATCTGTCGCAGACAAATCTGCACACAAAACGCACATCCGCAGTAAACACTACCATTCCCGCATGATTTTCCACCCTGATATCACAGCTGACCTTATCCGGTATCTCAGCGCTGCCATTATACACATCGCCGCTCATATCCAATTCAGTCTTTGTTTCAAGGCATTCATTTTCATTCAGGAATACCCTTTTAAGTTCCAGTGTCACAAGCTCACCTCAGCACAATCTTTAAACACGCCATACAATATTATATCTTTCACAAGCAGCTTTGTCAATATCTTTTTTCGCAAAAAACACCATTTTTACAAAAAAATCCGGAGGAAGCAGCTGCAATCCTCCGGATCTCCTGTTCACTGTTACATCTTTTCAGCAATCAGACCTTTTCTGACACTGCCTCAATGCTCTTAGGAAGCTCACTCTCGTCAGCTGAAACAAGGAAAGTGAAATGTGTTTCCGTTTTTGCTGCAAGATCATTGATCTTCTCTATAAATGATGCGAACTGATCGAAATCCTGACCGCCTATTTTAAGCGTAGAATCGACAAGAACATCTGTCACATCATAGTTGCCGGCGCAAAGTCCGCTCAGGAATCCAAAGAACATATCAAATCCAGAAATTGAATACTGCTCTGTATCGATAAGTCTTGCCTTATGTGTTACATCATAGGTCAGCTTAGAGCCTTTTTCAATTACTACAACATTGCCGTTTGATGCCTTGACTGCCTCATTTGCCAATGTTATAAGCTTCTTTGTTTTACCTGTGCCCTTTTTGCCGATAATAAGTTTAACCATTATTATTGCCTCCTGTTTTCAGTCCGTCAA
The DNA here is from genome assembly GCA_902783815.1 of uncultured Ruminococcus sp. Taxonomy (GTDB): domain Bacteria; phylum Bacillota; class Clostridia; order Oscillospirales; family Acutalibacteraceae; genus UBA1213. The sequence goes on along the minus strand of CACZSM010000256.1, from coordinate 3,983 downwards.
GACCTTTATTTTCAACAAAAAATGTTTACTATACTTTTATTTTATAATAAATTTCCCCAACTGTCAACAGTCAAAGTCAATTTATCCATCCATTATTTCAGACGAGCCTCCAGAGCTTCCTTCTGATCCTCATATCCGGGCTTTCCAAGAAGTGCAAACATATTTTTCTTATAGCTTTCCACTCCAGGCTGGTTGAACGGATTTATACCAAGCGTATATCCGCTTATTGCGCAGGCTTTCTCAAAGAAGTATATAAGATAACCCAGTTCTGCTTCGTTTGCTTCCTCTATTGAAAGCACTACATTCGGAACCTTACCATCTGTATGTGCAAGAACCGTACCCTCAAATGCTCTCTTATTTACAAAATCAACTGTTTTGCCTGACAGGAAATTAAGTCCGTCAACATTTTCAGGATCAGTACCGAGAGTTATTTCATACTTCGGTTTTTCTATCTGAACTACTGTTTCAAACATAGTTCTTGAACCATCCTGGATAAACTGTCCCATTGAATGAAGATCCGTACTGAAAACTACTGATGCCGGGAACAGACCCTTCTGATCCTTACCCTCACTCTCGCCGAAGAGCTGCTTCCACCACTCATTCATCATTGTAAATGAAGGCTCATAGCTTACGAGCAATTCCACTGACTTACCCTTGCGATACAGTATATTTCTTATTGCAGCATACTTATAGCAGTCATTCTCATCAAGATTTTTGCTCATAAGCTCCTCACGAGCCTTTGCTGCGCCGCCCATGAGTGCATCTATATCAGCTCCTGCAACAGCTATAGGAAGCAGTCCTACTGCTGTAAGAACGCTGAATCTGCCGCCTACATCATCCGGTACTACAAATGTCTCATAGCCTTCCTTGTCTGCGAGCTGTTTAAGCGTACCCTTAGCCTTATCAGTTGTGCAGAATATTCTTTCCTTTGCGCCATCCTTGCCATATTTCTTTTCAAGAAGCTCTCTGAATACTCTGAAAGCAATTGCAGGTTCAGTAGTTGTTCCGGACTTGGATATCATATTTATAGACACATCCCTGCCCTCACAGATCTGCAAAAGCTCAGACAGAGCCGTAGAGCTTATGGAGTTGCCTGTAAAGTATATATCTGGTGTATCCTTTTTAAGAGCGTTATAATTAGGAGATCTGAGGAACTCGATAGCAGCCCTTGCACCGAGATACGAACCGCCTATACCAATAACAACGAATACATCAGTATTTGTCTTGATCTTTTCAGCTGCTTTTTTGATCCTTGTGAATTCATCCTTATCATAATCCACCGGAAGGTCAACCCAACCGGTAAAATCGCTGCCAAGACCACTCTTGTTATGCAGCAGATCGTGAGATGCGCTGATCTGGGGAGCGATTGCAAAATACTCCTCATCACTGATAAATTGCCTTACATGCTTATCACTTAATTTAACAGACATGAAATAAATCCTCCTTGTCATGCGGAGCTGACCGTCCGCACAAAATCTATAACTATATTCTACAATATTTCCTTCCTTTTTGCAAGGAATAATTGAATTTCTTTGAAATAATTTATTTCCTCATAAATATGAACTTCTGAACCAATATTTGTCACTGAACTCCACATTTTGGAAGATATCTGTATTTTGTTGAATGTTGGGTATGTATTTTTTTACATTATTCCCGTTGACATTACGATACAATAATGTGATAATATACATATCTGTACTGAATATTTTATTTGTCAGTATTAAAGGGAAAAGGGATTATGCAAATGAAACAAACAAACAGAAATAACGATATTCCAAAAGAATATGTGGATATTAACGACGACAGGATCTTCTACGAGAGAAGAAGAAAAAGATACGCCCAGCGCAGAAAGGAAAAAAGAATAAGACACGCTGTTGTTACCGGTATTATCATTTTGCTTATCGGTATTTCAATTTCAGCCGTCATATCCGGACTTTCAGACAAGGGCAGTGCCAGAACGGAGGCTGAAAACTCCGGCGATACCTCGGTATATACCATTTATGAGCCTTCTGAGGAAAGCTCCGCAGAGGAGGAATCCTCAAGTTTTCTGTCCGTTCAGAAGAAAATGGAATTCAATTCTGCAACAAGTAATTTCTCCAGAGCAGTAAAAAAAGAACTATCAGAAAAAATACTCTCAAAATATGTAGTCCTTTATGATGCAACAGAAGATAAAGTTCTTTTTCAGGTCAATGGAAATATGAAATGCTATCCGGCAAGTACAACAAAAATACTTACAGCCATTACTGCAAGCAATATTCTCAGTAAGGATACTGTCATTACTGTCGGCGATGAGATAGAGATGATCGGAGAGGACTCCAGTATTGCCTATCTGCAGAAAGGTATGAAGCTGACTTTTGAGATGCTTCTGGACGCCCTGATGCTTCCGTCAGGAAATGATGCGGCATATACTATAGCCGTAAATGCCGCAAGGACCTATGCAGACGATAAGACCCTTTCAAACGAGGAGGCTGTAAAGGTCTTTACCAGACTTATGAATGTGGCTGCAAACGAAATAGGATGCAGACACAGCCATTTTGTCACGCCTGACGGATTCCACGATGACGACCACTATACCTCGGCAGAGGATCTTGCAAGAATAGCAGCTTATGCAAAAACTATACCTCTTGTCAGCGGCTCATGCAAAAAACAATCTGCAAGCTGGGAGCTTATCCACGATGAAAGCAGCACTGCGCCTGAAACTTCAAAATCTGAAAGCCTGTCTTCCACGGAACCGGAGGATACAGACATATCCGATGATGAAGAAGAACCAAGCGAAAACGAAATGCCTGAATGGATGGAATGGTACAACAACAATGCACTCATTCTCGATGATTCAGTCCATTATTCACCATACGCTGACGGTATGAAAACAGGCTATACAAGCGAAGCAGGTACCTGTGTTGTCGCATCGGCTACTATCAAAGGACACACTCTTATTGCTTCCGTCATGGACGCCCCCTATGTTGCAGCTAAATATAGTGATGCCAATGAGCTCTTCAAAGAAGGTTTCAAGCTGTATGGACTTGAATACAAGTTCGCAAGTGAAGATGAACAGTCATCATGAACCCGTAAGACTGCAAAGCAGGAATCGGAAAATGTCCCATATTTTTATCTCAGCTGCTTCACTGGCGGCGGTTATCGGATATTCAGCTATCCGGTGATCGCCGTTTTTTATTATCAGTCTGCCGACCGTCTGTCCTTTCTGAACCGGCGCTTCGATCGTATCAGGAAGGTCTATATCATAACTGATCTCTCCTTCGCCTCCCTTTTTTATGAGGAAGCTGTCATTTATACTCAACCCGGTAGCTATTCTGTCTGTAAGACCTCCGGTAACCGGAATATTCGTCACTGCTCCCTCGGGTATCTGAGGCTTATACATAGCATAATTTGCAAAGCCGTAATCAAGCAGCGCAGCTGCATCCTTGAATCTGTCCTTACCGCTCGACGATCCCAGCACGACCGCTATAAGACTAAGACCATCCCGTTCTGCTGTAGCTGTAATGCAGCTTCCTGCCTGAGATGTCGTACCTGTCTTAAGTCCGGTTATTCCCCTGTAGCTTTTAAGCAGCTTATTTGTATTTACTATCTGAGTTTTTCCGCCGCGCAGTTCATCCATCCATATCTGAGTGAATTTAAAGATCCCTCTGTGCTTTATAAGCTCCCTTGACATAAGCGCAACATCATATGCACTTGTAAGATGTCCCTCCTCATCAAGTCCATTACAGTTCTTGAATGTAGTTTCCTTCATGCCAAGCTTTTTTGCCTTTTCATTCATTCTTCTTACAAATTCATCCTCTGAACCGCATATATGCTCCGCAAGCGCTACCGCAGCATCATTTGCACTTGCTACGGCTGTAGCCTTTACCATTTCTTCAACAGTCATGGTTTCTCCAGGTTCAAGCCAGATATCAGAACCTCCCATAGATGATGCGTGTTCTGATGCTGTTACCTTATCGCTCCACTTTATTTTTCCGCTGTCCAGC
>CACZSM010000255.1 GCA_902783815.1 uncultured Ruminococcus sp. | reverse complement strand
GCGAAGTATTTTGACATACCGGAGGAAAAGTGGGAAAGCGCAATAGAAAAATGTGTAAAGCCTGCATTTGTAGATATAAATAAAAAAGCGTTCACCCTGGGTTATAATAACTGAAAAAACAATACAGCGTACAACAAGTTTAAATAGGGGCGTGTTTGAAATGTACAGAAAATATTATCAGCCGGAGCTTGAAACGATGCCGGTTGAGGAGATAAAAAAGCTACAGGATGAAAAACTTGTAAAACAGGTAAAGCATATTTACGATAATGTGAAATACTATCGTGACCTGATGGATAAAAGCGGAGTGAAGCCGGAGGATATCAAGGGAGTAGATGACCTGCATAAGCTGCCGTTTCTTAAGAAGGATGACCTCAGAGAAGCATATCCGTATGGGCTGCTTGCAGTTGATATGAAGGATTGTGTCCGCATACATTCAACATCCGGAACGACCGGAAAAAGGGTCGTAGCATTCTATACGCAGAAGGATGTTGATATGTGGGAGGAATGTTGTGCAAGAGCGATCGTAGCAGCCGGAGGAAATGAAGATGATGTATGTCAGGTATGCTATGGTTACGGTCTGTTTACCGGCGGAGCAGGACTTCACGGCGGTTCACATAAGGTAGGATGTCTTACTCTGCCGATGTCCAGCGGCAATACTCAAAGACAAATACAATTTATGATGGATCTTGATGCAACTATTCTTTGCTGTACGCCATCCTATGCAGCATATCTCGGAGAATCTCTGAAAGAGGGCGGCTATAAGCCGGAGGATAATAAGCTGAAAGCCGGAATTTTCGGTGCGGAACCCTGGACAGAGGAAATGCGCCGTGATATAGAGAAGGCACTCGGCATAAAGGCATATGATATTTACGGTCTGACAGAGCTTAGTGGTCCGGGCGTAGCATTTGAATGTGAGTCACAAAGCGGTATGCACATAAATGAGGATCACTTTATCGCAGAGATAATAGATCCGAATACCGGAGAGGTGCTTCCGCTTGGCACAAAGGGAGAGCTTGTATTTACATCGCTTGATAAGGAAGCATTCCCGATGCTCAGATACAGGACAAGAGATATCTGTGTACTTACCAGAGAAAAATGCTCATGCGGAAGGACATTCCTTAAAATGACAAAGCCGATGGGCAGATCTGACGATATGATGATAATAAGGGGAGTAAATGTATTCCCGAGCCAGATAGAGACAGTTCTTCTGAATAACGGCTACGCTCCGAATTATCAGATAATACTTGACAGAGTAAATAACTCAGATACATTTGATATAAATGTAGAAATGAGTACCGAGGACTTCTCTGATACGCCGAAGGTAATAACGACAAAGGAAAAGAAGCTCCAGGATGCAATGAAAGCAATGCTTGGAATAAATCCGAAAATACATCTTGTAGCGCCAAAGACCATACCTCGTTCAGAAGGCAAAGCAGTAAGACTTATAGACAACCGCAGACGCTATGGCATAACGACCTGATGATCTTTCAGGCTGAATAAATAATTAAATACAAGGGGAGGCATTATCATGGCAGTAAAGCAGATCTCTATTTTTGTTGAAAACAAGGAAGGCAAGCTGGTAACGATCACGGATTCCATTGCAAATGCAGGAATTGATATCCGTGCAATGAGCGTAGCAGATACTCAGGATTTCGGTATTTTCCGTCTTATCGTAACAGACCCTGAAAAGGCAAAGGAAGCACTGGAATCATCCGGATGCTTTGTATCCATAACCAAGGTAGTAGGCGTTTCCATACCTGATGAGCCGGGTTCACTTGCAAAGGTAGTCAATATACTTGCAAGGTATAATATCAATATCGAGTATATGTATGCGTTCATTACTGTATCAAAGAAGTTTGCATCAGTTGTACTTCGTGTTGCAGACAACGAACAGGCTGAAAAGATACTGGAGGAAAATGGAATAAGACTCCTTACTGAAAAGGATATAGAAGCGATCTGAAAAAACAATGGTATAAAAAAGACCGTACAGGGCAAACTACCATAGAAGACAGAAATGATCCGGTGAGAAACGAGGGATGTTATGAGCCGGGTAATAATTGATTCAATGCTTTTTGTATGGAGGTTGCACTGTATGGCTAAGAATTCTATGAATGTATTAAAGGGAATAGGCGCAGGTCTTGCAGCGGGTATAGTTACAGGAGTTGTCAGTACGATCGTAATGAAGGACAGCGGCAAGAATAAAAAGACACTTTCAAAGATGTTTGATTCTGTCGGAAATGCGCTGGATTCACTTGAGGAAATGTTTAAATAATAATGTTGCGTTGGCGGCGGTTTTGTGCTATAATGCTGATTGTGGGGCATGGCATGAGCCGCCCAGTTTTTTATAAGGAGTTATGGATATGGATATGAAACAGGCTTTCAGTATTATTACTGAGAAAACCGAAAAACCCTTGCTTGAAAAGGATTATAAAAAAGAGAATGTTGCTGAGACTGATGAGGAGCTTGTAGCTCTTTACATTGGACAGGATATGGCTTACAGTATAGTTTATACATATAAAAATATGCGTCTTGTGCTGAGAAACTGTACTGTGGATGAAGGTGAGCCTGACAATGACTGGAAAACGCTTGCAACATGGCTGTTTGACCCTGATTCGGACGGTACAAAGGAAGCCGAAAGCATAGGCGAGGATTTTGCGGAAACTATAGCAGGACCAAAGCAGAAAGCGCTTGTGCAGAAGCAGAGGAAAAAGAAAAAGGACGGAGAAAATACAGTAGATCCGTTATTCCTTGCAAACAGGATGGTAACATTCTTCCCGGAGCTTAAGGATGAGATAGCCTACGAAAAGGCACATTATGAAGATTTCCGTGGAGTAACATTTGCGGAGGAATTTATTGTTCCGAGGTTCAGTGAGCTTGTAAAACATTCCGGAAAGGACAAGCTGGAAAAGATATCCGCAGGTCTTGCGGCAATATACAAGGCAGGAGATCTTGACACAAAGGGAATAATAACTTATCTGATGCTGAATTCAGTTGAAAGTGATGATAAGTTTGAAATACTTATCAGTGCTTTTGCAGAGAACGAAAAAAAGATAGCAAGAGAGGGAAGAAGGCTCAGAGGAAAGAAGCTGAAGCCGGAAAAGCCGAAGAAGTCGAGATCGTATATTACTGATACGCTGAATAGCGGAGGATTTTGACCTTAAACTGAAGACAAGAAGCCGTCTGCGGATTTTGAACCACAGACGGCAGATTTTTTTATTCAGATCATTTTAGTCAGAATTTTTTTTGTTGATCCAGGTAAGGAAATCGTCAATAGAAATAATACTCTTATGCAGAGCCAG
>CACZSM010000254.1 GCA_902783815.1 uncultured Ruminococcus sp. | reverse complement strand
CCTGTCTGACAGCAGTTTTGCAGCCTTCTGACCGATATGTCTTATACCCAGTCCATAGATAAGTCTGTACAGATCATTTGACTTGGATTTTTCAATTGCTTTTATAAGATTATCTGCGGACTTATCTTTTTTCTTTTCAAGGGTGAGTATATCCTCTCTGCTCAGTCTGTAGAGATCTGCCGGAGAATGTACAAGTCCGTTTGCATCAAGAGCATGAAGTACCTTTTCGCCCAGACCGTCTATATCCATTGCATCTCTTGATACAAAATGTATCAGATGACGCATAAGCTGTGCCGGACAATCTGTATTAGTACATCTCAGAGCAGCCTCTCCGTTTTCATATCCGACTGGTGACCCGCATGACGGACATATCACAGGCATCCTGTAAGGAACCGATCCATCCGTATGCTTTGCAACAGAAACGACCTCTGGAATTATCTCACCGGCCTTACGCAAAATAACGGTATCACCAATTCGTATATCTTTTTCCCGAATAAAGTCCTCATTATGCAGAGTTGCTCTGCTGACGGTAGTACCGGCAAGTGTTATTGGCGCAAATATTGCCGTTGGTGTAAGAACACCTGTTCTGCCGACATTTACTTCTACATCCAGAAGCACTGTTTCCTTTTCCTCAGGCGGATACTTGTATGCTTCTGCCCATTTCGGGAATTTTGATGTACTTCCAAGTAATTCGCGCTGTGCGAAGCTGTCTGCCTTTATAACAGCGCCGTCTATCTGGAAGGAAAGTTCTCCTCTTTTACTTCCGATCTCCTCTATTTTTTCCACTATCTCATCCGCAGAGCTGCACACATAGTAGAAAGGAAGAACATTGAAGCCAAGATCCTTCAGGTAATCAAGCGACTGTTTGTGACTTGTCAGAGTTTCGCCTTCTATCTGTTGTATATTGAATACGAAAATATCAAGTTCTCTTTCTTTGGTAACAGCTGAATTCTTTTGTCTGAGTGAGCCTGCCGCCGCGTTGCGAGGGTTTTTAAAGGTTTTTTCCTCGTTTTCCTCCTGACGGGCTGTAAGTTTTTCAAAGCTCTCTATAGACATATAAACTTCTCCGCGAACTTCAAGGTAGGGAACAGGCTTTTTCAGCTTCATAGGAAGAGTTCTTATAGTTTTAAGATTTTCTGTAATATCTTCTCCTGTTCTGCCGTCACCTCTTGTAGAACCTCTTACGAATATACCATTCCGGTACTCAGCAGAAACAGATAATCCGTCTATTTTCGGCTCAACCACAAACAGAGCATCTCCGGCAGATTCACATACACGCTTATGAAAATCAATTATCTCCTGATGAGAAAATGAGTCGTGCAGACTTTCCATAGGAACTTTATGTTCAACCGGCGAAAACTTTTCAGCCGCATCTCCTCCGACACGCAGTGTTGGCGAATCAGGTGTCTGTAGCTGAGGGAAGTCGCTTTCAATTTTTTCAAGTTCCCTGAGAAGCATATCATATTCATAGTCGCTTATTTCCGGTGAATCCTCATTATAATATCTTTGATTGTGGTAATTGATAAGCGATCTCAGTTCCTCGGCTCTTGACTTTATCTCATTTATATCCATGTGAAGTCTCCTTTGCAGTTATGTGGGCTTTAAGAAATCACTGATCCTGAGCGTAGAAAACCTGGTGCAATATGGTGGAAAATATGCAGGCGAGTTTTTCAGTGATTTATTAATAACAGACCCGGACTTAAATGTTATTAAGCAGATTTTTAAGTCTTTTTACAGCCTCAATAGTTTTTTCTCTGTCTCCGAAAGAAGTGAGTCTGAAAAAGCCCTCTCCGTTTTTACCGAAGCCAGCTCCAGGTGTTCCCACAACATTTGCCTTTTCGAGCAGCAGATCAAAAAACTCCCACGAACCCATGCCGTTCGGACATTCAAGCCATATATAAGGGGAATTTTTTCCTCCGGTATAATATATTCCTGCATCATCCAGTGCTTCAGCGATTATTTTTGCATTTTCCTTGTAGTAGGAGAGATTTTCCTTTATCTGTTTTTGTCCTTCATCGGAAAATACAGCAGCGGCAGCACACTGTACAGGCCATGAAACTCCATTGAATTTAGTTGCCTGACGACGGTACCACAGCTTATATATATTATGCCCATCACGCTCAAGTTCTTTTGGAATAACAGTATAGCCGCATCTTGTACCAGTGAATCCGGCAGTTTTTGACAGTGAGCAGAATTCGATAGCGCATTTTCTTGCGCCTTCTACTGCGAATATTGATCTCGGAAGGTCATCGCTTATAAATGCTTCATAAGCGCTGTCGTAAAGGATAACAGCGTCATTTTTCAGGGCATAATTTACCCATATTTTAAGCTGTTCAAGAGTATAAGCAGCACCTGTAGGGTTATTAGGAGAGCAAAGATAGATAATATCTGCATGAACACTGTCATCCGGCATAGCAGTAAAGTTATTGTCCTTATTGCAGTCGGCATAGATGATTTTTCTTCCGGACATTATGTTGGAATCTACATATACAGGATATACAGGATCGGTAACAAGAACAATATTATCCTTGCTGAAAATATCACAAATATTTCCACAATCCGATTTAGCGCCGTCAGATATAAGTATTTCGTCAGCTGAAACCTTTACGCCAAAACTACCGTAGTAATCCGCGATTGCCTGACGGACAAATTCATATCCTTCATAGTCCGGGTAGCCTTTGAATGTTTCTTTGACACCGAGTTCTTCAGAACCTTTTTTAAGAGCCTCTACAACTACAGGTGCAAGCGGAAGTGTAACATCACCGATACCAAGACGGATAATATCCTTTTCAGGATTATTTTTCTGATAATCAGAAACTCTCTTAGCGATCTCGGCAAAAAGGTAATTGGGTACGAGGTTATCAAAATTGCTATTGATTTTCATTAGAATACTCCTTTACTGAATAATAAATACAGACATAATTCACATTACAATGAATTCTATCTGATTATACACCAAAAATGCAATTAATTCAATAGATAACTTCAAATTCGCACTGCGCCGATGAGTACAAAATTCTTTTATTTTATGTAAAAGTGTGTTATAATATTGGTGGAAGATTTTTCCGAATTTTGCATAATAGAGAGGTTCAAAGTATGAATAAATCAGAAATACTCAAAGGTTTACCAACTCCATGCTATGTAATTGATGAAGAGGCGCTTATACATAATCTAAAAATACTAAGAAGTGTAGAACGGCAAACAGGATGTCATGTTCTGCTTGCTCAGAAGGCTTTTTCTTCCTACTGCACTTATCCGCTGATATCAGATTATATAAGCGGTACAACAGCGAGTGGTCTTTATGAAGCAAGACTTGCTTATGAGCATATGAGGAATAGACAGATCCATGTTTTCTCCCCGGCTTACAAAGATGAGGATTTCGATCAGCTTCTTAAAATATGCGATCATATAATTTTTAACTCATTCAGTCAGTGGAGACATTTCAGAAGCAAGGCTTTGAGATGTCCGGAGGTTGAGTTTGGTCTTCGCATAAATCCTGAATACTCTGAAATAGAAACTGATATATACAACCCATGCTTTGAAAATTCAAGACTCGGAATAACAATAGATAATTTTGAAGAAGATCAGCTTAACGGAATAAGCGGTCTGCATTTTCATACGATGTGTGAGCAGGGGGCGGAAACACTTGTAAGAACCCTGCATCGTGTAGAGGAAAAATTCGGAAAATATTTATATAATATGAAGTGGCTGAATTTTGGCGGAGGTCATCATATAACAAAGCCTGATTATAATATACGGCTGCTTGTGGATGAGATAAGAAGAGTAAAGGAAAAATATGGGGTAGAGGTATATATTGAACCAGGAGAAGCCGTTGCGATAAATGCCGGATTCCTTGTTTCAAGAGTTCTTGATATCACTAAAAACGGTATGGATATAGCCATTATGGACACATCAGCCGCTTGTCATATGCCTGATGTACTTGAAATGCCATACAGACCGTATATTTTTAATTCGGAAGAGCCGGGAGTTCTGCCATACACATATCGTTTAGGATGTCCGACCTGTCTTGCCGGAGATGTTATCGGTGATTATTCATTCAGAAAACCACTTAAAATAAATGATGCACTGATATTCACTGATATGGCAATATATACTATGGTAAAAAATAACACCTTCAATGGTATGCCGCTGCCGTCAATATATCTGCTTCACTCTGACGGGAACATTGAGCTTATCAGAAAATTCGGCTATGAGGACTTCAAAAACCGGATTTAAGGCAATAACACTGATTTACAAAAGATAAGGAAAGAATTTTATGATCGGGAATTTTATTACTGTCGGAACACAGGTATTTGAGCTTTTTATACTGATAGCGCTCGGATATTTGTGCGGAAAAACAAAAATGCTGAATGAAAAAGCTGTAAAATCGATAACGGAAATAGTATTGTACATTGTCTGCCCGTGTGTAATTATTCAGAATTTCATCAGACCATTCGATATGGATATGCTAAGCGGTTTGCTTACTGCAGCAGGTGCTGCTCTGGTAATACATATTTTTTCAATTGTCATTGCAATGCTTGTTTTCCATGATAAAATACCGAAAAAGAACAGGGTCTATAGATTTGCGCTTATTTTCTCAAACTGCGGATATATGTCTCTTCCGATGCAGCAGGCAATTATCGGTTCGGACGGAGTTTTTTTCGGTGCTGTTTATATTGTAGTGTTCAATATAGTTATGTGGACATTTGGCGTATGGCTTTCAACTGGCAGCAGCAAAGACCTTTCAGCTAAAAAAATATTGCTTAATCCATGTATAATAAGTATGGCTATAGGTCTTTTGCTGTTTTTGTTTTCAGTTCCGGTACCAGATATAATAGTAAAGCCAATCGGATTTATGGCAAATCTGAATACTCCGCTTCCGATGATGGTCGTAGGCTTTTATCTTTCACAGTCAGATATTGCAGATGCTTTCAAGGATGCAAAGGGATTTCTTTGTGTATTGTTCAGACTTATTGTGATACCTTTGTTAGCATTTGGCGCAATGATGCTTTGCGGAATAAGAGGAAATATTCTTCTTACCTGTGTTATATCGGCTTCTGCTCCTGCCGCTGCTGCTACAACGATGTTTGCGGCCAAGTTTGATAATGATGCAGAGCTGTCTGTAAAATTAGTTTCGCTTTCAACGCTTGTATCAGTCATTACAATGCCGCTGATAGTCGGATTTGCTCAGTCAGTCGGATCATAGCGGTAATATATTAGCATGAATGAATCCAGTATTTTTTCATATACTGATAGAAAACGGAAAGGTCGCAGTATATGTTAAAAAATATTGTATTGAAACTTTTATCTGTTATTATACCAGTTGCTATCCTTGCAGGAGGTATTTTTACTTTCGGAAAAAACACTGATAATAACAACAATAAGGAGAAGAATACACCTGAAATCAGTTCCAGCAGTGTATCTGAGGACAGTCAGCAACAAAAGGAAAAAAAGCCTGTTACAGGTGTATGGCTGCCTTATATGAGTATTGACATGAGTGGTACAGACAGGTCAGAAAAAGCCTATACAGAAAAAATCTCAGAGATATTTGATAATATATCTGGTTCAGGTGCAAATACAGTTATTTTTCAGGTTCGTCCGTTCTGTGATGCCATTTATCATTCTGAAATATTCCCGGCTTCTCATATTATAAGCGGTACGCAGGGAATCAGTGCTGCTTATGATGCTCTTGAAATTGCTGTGAAAGAAGCGCATAAAAGAAATCTGTTTCTCCATGCCTGGGTAAATCCTTTAAGAGTATCCCTTAAAAGCACCCCGGATCAGCTTTCGGATGATAATCCTGTTATGAAATGGAAAAATGACGGTCAAAAAGAAAATGACAGGTATTTCTTTAAAAGCGGAGATAATACCTATCTTGACCCCGCATATCCAGAGGTCAGAAAAATGATCGTTGAGGGTATTACAGAAATAGTTGGAAATTATGATGTTGACGGAATACAGATAGATGATTATTTTTATCCTGAAAATGATACTTCATGTGATGCCTATGGATATGATAAATATGTTTCAGAAGTAAAAACCGAACCACTTTCTCATAGTGAATGGAGAACAGAAAATATCAGTATTCTCATCTCAGACATATATGCGAAAATACATTCTGTCAGAACGGATTGTGTATTCGGTATTTCACCGCAGTGCAATATAGAAAATAATTACAAGATCGGAGCAGATGTAAAAACCTGGTGCAGCATAGGAGGATATGCAGATTATATTTGTCCTCAGATATATGTGAGCGAAAGCCATCCTGTCCTTCCTTTTGAAAAGTCTCTGACAGAATGGCTTGATATGTGTTCTGATTATATTGATATTTATATAGGACTCGCAGCATATAAGGTCGCTACTGATGCTGACAGCGGAACATGGCTCAAATGCAGCGATAACCTTACAAAACAGGCTTTGTTGTCAAAAAAACACGGTGCGGACGGTATTATTATATATTCCTACGAACAGATGTTTTCAGACGCTGCAAAAGAAGATGCCGCAGGTGCTGTCGCTGTATTCGGGTAATCAGGCAAAGAGCTTATTCATAACAAGTCCGGTTATAAGTTTCGGATAGAAATATGTGGATTTTTGCGGCATCTTTTCTCCGACTGCCGCAACATCTCTTATTTCCTCAACTCTTGTCGGATTCAGGATAAATGCACACTGAGCTTTGCCGCTTTCAACACTTTCAAGAGCATCCTCAGTCTTTTTGACATATGTAAGGTTTATCTGCTTAGCCATATTTTCAGCATCAATACCAAAAATTCTTTCAAGAACAAGCGTATGCAGTACACTTACATCAAGTCCGCAGTAAGCTGTGCTCTTTTCCGGCAGCAGATCGGATATAACAGAGCTGTCCTTCAGTACCATAAGTTTAAAACTATTTCCGCCGGCATAGAAAGCAAATGCCTTTTTTTCTGCCTTATACTGCTCGTTGAGGGCAGTTTCTATTTTTTCAGTACCATCAATATCCATGATATCGAAATACTGAGCACATTCAGACATTACTTTTTCTGCATCAAAGCCGGAAAGATCACGCACTATACGGTGTGTTGGCAAGACGAGAAGTCCAGGATGTTCCATATCTACAAGCATCATCATTACATAGTCCTCACCGCCGTTGCCAATACCATTTTCGCGGCAGTAATTACGATAGTTGAGCGCAGTTTCATATCTATGGTGGCCATCGGCAATGTAGAGCTTTTTATCAGCAAATGCAGATTCTATCATTTTTATTTCCTTTTCATCATCAACTATCCACAGTCTGTGAGTAACTCCGTCCGGATCATTAAGTTCATTTACAGGTTTATTGCTGCTAAGTCTGTCAAGGTCAGCGGTTATACTATGACTTTCATCGTTATAAAGTGAATAGATCTGACTGAAATTACAATTTGTAGCCTTCATAAGATTAAATCTGTCCTCTTTGGCTTTTGACAGAGTTTCCTCATGCGGAAGAATTATTCCCTTTGAGAATTCCTCAAGTTTAACACGGACAATACATCCTTTGAAGCTCCTTGTTACTCCGGCGACAGTAAATTCTTCCTCATAGATATATACAGAAGGCTTTTCATCAACCTCAAGAATATCGTTTTTAAGCCATTCATCAAGGATTACGGCTGCATCCGAATACGGATTTTCACCCTTCGGAAGTTCCAGACGAATGATATTATGCGGATTAGTTTTCAGATAACCAAGTCTTTGTTCCTCGCTGATAATATCATACGGCGGACAAACAAGATCTCTGATAT
>CACZSM010000253.1 GCA_902783815.1 uncultured Ruminococcus sp. | reverse complement strand
GCTGTCGCTGCCGGAAGAAAATTCGGAAAGGGCTGCGCTGTCATCCTTGAAAAACAAAATCGCTGCGGCAGAAAACTTCTGGCAACAGGAAATGGCAGATGTAATATTACCAATACCTCTGTCAGCAGCATACACTACTTTGGCGATAACCAGATCATTGATTCCGTAATTGACAGCTTTTCTGGAGATGACTGTATCAGATTCCTCGAAAAAAATGGTCTTTTGCTTAAAATGGATAATAACAGTACAAGAGTTTATCCGTACAGCAACCGATCTGATACCGTCCTCGAATGTATTAAAAAAGAACTGCAGCATTTATCTATTAATACATTCTGCGATTCCAATATCCTTTCTGTCCGTCAGCACGAGCAGGGATATACGATCACAACTGATGATATCACTGTTTATGCGGAAAATGTTGTCCTTGCCGCAGGCGCAAAAGCAACACCATCTCTTGGCTCCGATGACAGCGGATTCGCTCTGCTTGACTCTCTCGGCATAGGTCATACACCCCTTTTCCCGGCTCTGTGTCCTGTTAAAGTCAAGGAAAATTACCCCTCTCTTAAAGGCATAAGATCAGCTGGATGCGTTTCACTTATCTGTGACGGAAAAACAACCGCCAGTGAATACGGTGAAATTCAATTCGCTGAAAAATATCTTTCGGGTATTTGCGTTTTCAATATTTCCGGATTTGTCAATGACTTCTTTACCAATGGAAGCATTAATGGAAATCATTACAACAGTATAAAAATATCTTTAGATCTTCTCCCTGAACATGATATCAGGGAACTGCATGAGTATCTTAAAAAGTGTCGCAGACTATTTTCTGACGAAGGCTGTGATATGCTGCTGTCCGGGGCATTGAACAAAAAATGCTCCTCCGCTGTAATGAAATTTTCCGGATTCAAAAATATTACCTGTGGCGAAATCTCTGATAAGGATCTTAAAACTATAGCTTATTCTGCTAAAAACTTCGTATTTACACCGGAAAAAGAAATGGATTTCAAAAATGCTCAGGTCTGCGGCGGCGGCGTAGGATCTGCCTGTGTCGATCCACAGTCCCTTATGTCGAGAAAATACAAGGGCCTTTATATCTGCGGAGAAATGCTTGACTGCTACGGTCTTTGCGGAGGCTTTAATCTTCATTTTGCTATCGGCAGCGCTGTAAAGGCTGTCAACAATATTAATTAACGGGTGAAAAAATGATAAGGATAAATGGCATATCTTTGCCTCTTGATTATGATGAAAATACATTGCTCAGGGCTGCTGCAAAGGCTCTCAAAGTAAAAACAACCGATATAAGATGCGTTTCTGTTTTCAGAAAAAGCGTTGATGCCCGTAAAAAAAATAATGTGCATTTCGAGGTGTCTGTCGATGCCGCTGTATATGGCGATGAAAATATTATTGCCGGAAGATGCTCAAAAGCTGCTGTTGCCAAAGAATATGTATATGAAATACCTGCTTCAAAACCTCTTGACAAAAGACCTGTCATAATAGGCAGCGGTCCATGCGGACTTTTTGCAGCCCTCATTCTTGCATATGCAGGACAAAAACCTTTGCTTTTTGAAAGAGGGAGAAATGTCGATTCACGGACAAGTGATGTAGGCCGCTTCTCCCTTACAGGAATACTCGATACTGCCTCCAATATACAGTTCGGCGAAGGAGGCGCGGGTACATTCTCGGACGGTAAACTCAATACCGGAACAAAGGATGTACGCATACGAAAGATTCTTATTGAATTTGCTGCTCACGGCGCTCCGGAGGATATTCTCTTTCTTGCAAAACCTCATATAGGAACAGATAAACTTAAAACTACTGTCAAAAATATCAGAGAACATATTATTGCTCTTGGAGGCGAAGTCTTTTTTGAATCAAAACTTGAAGAAATTATCCAAAAGGACGGCCGACTTACCGGAATAATCATCAGCCATAAAAATGACAGGAAAACTATTGAATGTGATAATGTCATACTTGCCATCGGACACAGCGCAAGAGATACCTTCAAAATGCTTTTTGAAAGCGGTATTGCTATGGAACAAAAACCATTTGCTATGGGTGTACGGATAGAGCATTTACAGGAACAGATCAACAAACAACAATACGGCAGCTTCTGGAACAGCAGATATCTGTCTGCAGCTGACTATAAACTCGCTGTTCATCTTGGTGACGGACGAGGTGTATTTACTTTTTGTATGTGTCCCGGAGGCACTGTCGTTCCAGCTGCGAGCGAAGAAGGACATCTCGTAACCAATGGAATGAGCGAATTCGCAAGAGATGGTATCAATGCAAACTCCGCTTTGCTTGTCGGTATCGGAAAGGATGATATCCGCAGTGAAAATGTACTTGCCGGAGTTGAATTGCAGAGAAAACTTGAAAGCGCTTCTTTCCGACTTGGAGGAGAAAACTATCATGCACCTGTTCAGCGTGTGGCGGACTTCCTTGCAGGCAATGCTTCATCAGAACTTGGCTCTGTAAAACCAACCTACCGTCCGGGTTATGAGCTTACCTCACTGAACAGATGTCTGCCGGAATTTATGACGGACTCTTTAAAACAGGGACTTTTGCTGATGGACAGCCGCCTTAAAGGATTTGCTGACGGCGATGCAGTTCTGACTGCTGTTGAAAGCCGCAGTTCTTCACCTGTAAGAATACTTCGCGGAGAAGATATGCAGTCCTTGTCACTGAAAGGTCTTTATCCCTGCGGCGAAGGCGCCGGGTATGCCGGCGGAATTATGTCTGCTGCTGTTGATGGTATAAAGGCGGCGGAAATGATACTAAGGAACCACTGAATAAATCACCCCTGACAACATAATACAGGCGCTCCATTTAATCAGGCACTTTATGGCTTTGTACCATAAAGTGCCTTTTTCATTGCTATAGCTCAAATAATCCATGACGATTGCAGTATGCGTATATCATTTTAATATTGTCTATCCTGAATCTTGCTTCGGCTTCTCCCTCCGGATACAGCTTTCTGAATTGTATCCCGTTATCAGATACTGCCGCTATAAAAGAAATATAATGATCTTTTGTCATTGGATGATCTACGGTGACATAGTATTCGTCTCCATCCCTCTCTGAATGTATCGTATGCTCATTATCATCAGCTTCTGCTTCAAGCGGCGGCAATGTTATCCCACAGCATATTATTACTGCCTCCCCTACAGACCGCATTACATTACCGCATACCGGACATACATAAAAGCTGCTTTCCGTAATGTCTGAATGTCTGTTGCTGTTGCGGATATACTCTCCGGATAAAAGCTCTATTACAGAAATATCAAGCGCCTTCGCCAATGGCTCAAGCAGACTTATATCCGGAAATCCCTGTCCTGTCTCCCATTTGCTTACCGCTTTACTGCTTACATATATTTTTGCTGCAAGCTCCTCCTGTGTGATTTTTTTGATCTCGCGCAGTCTGCGTATTACACTCCCTGTTACATATTTATCCATTATTTTTACCTCCCTTTGACATAATGTTACCATACAAATTGTATTTTTACTACCTACGAAGCGTGGAGTTAATTGTGTATTTATTCATTTTTATTGAAAATATCAATAATGTTAATCAATTGTTAACAAAATAAAAACAAACATTTAATAATTATTTATTTTGTATAAAAATTTTTAATTATTATTGAAATATTTTTGATTATATGGTAGAATAATACTTAATTTAACAGGAAATTGGTATTTTTTTAGTACGGTCACATTTCTCAGTCAAAATAATTCTATATAATAATGACAGGAGGATCGATATGAAATGGAATAACTGCTCCAAAGAGGAGGCTCAGGAAGCGTATGATTATGCAAAAAATCGCTATCAGCACGCAGCCGAATCCTACCTTTCTGATAAAAAACAGTATGAGGCCTGCTATTCGGAATATAAAAGCTATTCCTCGAAATTGGATTCCGTGAGATCTGACACGATCAACTTTGAAAAACGAATCGAACAGATGGATGATGTACTGAAAATGCTTAACAGCGGAGGCGCAGTTGAGGATGCCGCAAATGCTGCCAACAGCTCCTTGAAAACCGCTGAGGAAGACCTTTCAAAGTCTCTTAAGCATTATTCCATCCCTTCCCCGTCTATTTCAAAAACTTTTGAGTGTGTGCCTGCCGACAGACAGCTTGATTCCCTCTCTGCGATCAGAGTTATCGAAAAGGAAAAAAGAAGGCTTGAACAGGCTCTTGCGGATCTTAAATCCAAACTCAGGTCTATGGAACAGGAAACTGATGCTTTGACAAAAAAAATGAACAGCCTCGCTTCAGGTCAGGCTGATCTGTCAAAAAAAATGAAGCAATATACCTTTGAAATGAATCACTTTAAAAAGTATGTCTGATGTATCAGGACTCACCACGGACAATTGCCTGATATTGGCACTGTCTGAGGCGTCCTGCAAAATATGAGGAAGAAAGTCAGGTGATCAGAATTGCGTTTAGATATCAAACCTTCACCGTTGTTTTTCAACAAGGGCTCGGTTTTCTTCAAGCCTTTGTCAGAAAGGCAGAATGTTATCAAAACATTCAAGGAGGTTAAGTCCAAAATCTATAATATGGACGGCGGAGCCGGAAATTTGCAGGAAGCAGTTGACAAAATAAGCGATCGTATCAAAAATTATGATACTCAGGCTTTTCAGAAAATGGAAACTGCCGGAGATCGTCTTGGTATGTTCCTCCGTAATGCAAACAAAGTGGATCTTAGTGTCGCCAGAATGGTTAAAACTAACCAGGAGGAATTCTTCAAACAGTATCCGTGCTTTATTCCTCCTCCACCGCCTAAAAAGAAATCCCGGTGGGAGAAATTCAAGGAAGGCTGCAGGAAGATCGGAAGGGCTATCGTCAAGGGCGTTAAAAAGGCTGTTAACTGGGTAAAGGATACCGCTAAAAAAGTATGGAAAAAGACTGTTGACTTCTGTAAAAAACACTGGAAGGCTATCGTTAAGGTCGTTGTCGGTGTTGTTATTATCGCAGGTCTTGCAGCTTTGTCCGTATTTACCGGCGGCGCTGCTGCCCCACTGTTCGCTGTCGCTGCAAAGGGCGCGGCTATCGCTGCCTGTACCGGTGCCGCCGTCACGACGGTTACGGGTATCGCTAAAGGACAGTCCTTCGGTGAAATATTTGACGGAGCCGCCAATTCATTCCTTGTCGGATCGATCACGGGTGCCGCTGGAGGTTTTGCCGGAGCTGCCGGAGGCGCTGTTACCTCTGCAACAGGCTCACAGCTGCTCGGTCAGGTGGCTAAGATCGGAGTTGAAACAACTGGTAATCTGCTTGCTAACGGCGCATCCTATCTTATTGATAATGGTACGCTTAAAGGCTATATGGATAAACAGGGATATGATATCCTTAAAGCCGGAGGCATGAGCGCTCTTTCTGCAGTTGGCTCGGCTGCAACAAGCTACTTTAAGGATGTCGGCAAGAATCTGCTTGGTTCCACCTTTAAAGGACTAAAGGATAGTCAGCTTGTAAACTCCTTTAAGAACGCATACAAGTTCTGTGAAAACCAGATGCCAACGCTCACTAAGGTGGCAACAAATACCATTAAAGATACCTTTGGCAATATGTCGTTCAGTGATCTTGCAAAGCTGAAGAATCCGTCTGAATTTGCTAAGGGTATAGGAAATAGTCTGCTGAATAATCTGGCAGGAGAAGCTAAAGGCTCTATCGGTGACTTTATTAATAAAGATCTTAATAACATAACCGGCGGCGCTGTAAGCAAGGTATCGGATTTTGTCAGCGGAGTAACTAAGGATATCAAAAACAGCGAAATCGGAAAAGCTGTGTCCGGCGCTTATAGTGAAGTCAAGGACTATGTCGGAGGTATTAAAGGCGAAATAAATAATGTTATAGGTCAGGCAGGCAGCGCAATTGGAGATGCTTTCGGCAGCGCTAAAAATCAGTTCGGAAGTGTTGTCAGCCAGATAGCAAGTGAATTCAAGGGAGTTACAGGCGCTTATAAGGATCTGACAAATTCACTCGGCGGCATAAGCAATCAGGTAGGCAAAGCCGTAAGCAACACTATCGGCGATATAGGAAAGTCCGTTACAGGTTCAATCGGCGATCTGACCGGAAGTATCGGTAAACAGATCGGCAGCGCTATGGGCGATATCGGAAGTAAGGTAGGCAGCATCGGTTCTGATGTGTCAAAGGGTATTTCCGGAGGTTCATCGTTTATCAGTAAGGAAATTGGCGGTATCACCAGCAAGATCAGTAATAGTATTGCAAGCGGTACAAGCTATCTCGGAAATGAATTAAAAGGTATTGAGGGTAAACTTGGCAATATCTTTAACAGCGCTGCAAGCAATATTTCAAAAACGGCTGTTCCGGCTTTAAGTAAAATAAGTGGTTCTTTTGCTAATGCGCTAAGTTCAATAAGCAGTAAGGCGATGCAGACTTCATCTTCTACTGTGACAAAGGCTGCTAATACAGCTCTGTCGTATCTGTCTAAAACCAGCGTAAAGGGAACTATTGGTTCAGTGGTTTCGTCGTTATTCTGATAACAGCAAAACAGGTATTATTAAATGACCTATAGCAATGTCATTTATTTACATAATGAAAACTCAAAATATATGATAAAGAGGTGTACGAATTGGATATTGAAGCTTACAAGGAAGCGGTCGCCAATGCAGACATAGCGTTTGCCAACGGTAATTATGAAAATGCCGTTTCTTGGTATGACAAGGCACTCGCTGAAGCACCTGATGATGAATACTGTCTTTCTAAGGCAGGTACATCACTGGTATCTATGAGCAGGTTTGATGAGGCTTTCGGCTATTTTAAAAGAGCTGTGGATTCTGATCCGGAAAACGGAGATAATGTTTTTAATCTCGCTAACGCATATTTCTTCTCCGGTGATATCCCAAAAGCAATGGAAAACTATACAGCTGCAGAAATGCTTGAATGTTCTGATGATGTAAAAGCAAGGATTTACTATCAGATGGCTCTTATGTGCAGCTTGAAACAGGATTATCAGTCAGCACTTATCAACTATCAGAAATATGAGGATGCTGACAAAACCGGTCAGGCTTCCCTCGATACTGATCTTATCTCTGAAAGAGTTAATATCTATATTCAGGTCGAGGATTATGATAACGCTCTCAAATATACCCTTAAATGGCTTAATCTCGCTCCGTCTGATATGAGCGCCTATATTGTTTACTTTAACCTCCTTACTGCAACTGAACAATACGGTAAGGCTCTGAGCGTTCTTGATGATGCTGAAAAATATGCCGTAAAGGACGAAAATGATAAGTATGCTGTGGATGTCAGCAGAGCTAACCTTTATGTCAATGCTGCCGGCACTGAATTCGATAAGGACGGCGACTTCAATCAGAAGGCATATGATATGATGAATGAACTCGTACTCAGCAGCGTCGGTGACCAGAACAGCAAAAATGAACTTGTTGTGGGTCTTGGAGAACTTTGTATCTCTATGGGTAAGGTCGATGAGGCAATAGAGCTTATGCAGATGCTCTCAGAACAGCCTGGATCCGCTGTCAGCACTGATGTGCCTAAGCCCACTATCCCGGAGGCTTCCGGAAGCGTTGATCCCGCTGAAATAGATGAGCTTATGAGTAAAGACCTTTCTGAAATGGATGCAAAAGTGTCATCCGGAGAAATAAGCGATGACCTCGGTGACAGTATGCCCGTAAATTACGATGAGGACGGTAACCCTGTCAGAGAATACCCGGAGGGCGCTTTCGGTACGGATGAAAACGGATATCAGCTTCCTGACTTTAAGGGAATTGATATGGAGGCTCTCAAGAAACAGGAGATAGAGGAAGAACAGGCTGAAAAGGCTGAGTTCATGTCCAGGGTAAATTATATCCTCCTTACCTGCTACGCTTTCAAGGACGATTTTGAAAATACTCTTAAATATGCCCGTATAGTCAAAAATGTGCCTGATAATACCTACTACTCATTCTTCGGCAGATATTCGGAAGCATACGCTATATTGCAGCTTGCAAAACAGGGTAAAGGCTTTACCATGGAAGACGCTGAAAAGAAATACAGCGAGGAACTTGCTTTCTTCCGCGGCGAAATGATAAAGGCAAGCGAGGAAAGCGCATATGCCCTTATATTCAGAACAAGAATGTACGCTGAGCTTGGCAAATACGATAAGGCTGAGGAACTTGCCGATCTTATGACTGGTGAAGAAAAGGCTACCTTGCTTGATTATATCAAGGAATGTCGTAATGATAAGTCCTGATAGATTAGGAGGGGTTTTATGAGCAATACCAATATCATCATTGATGAAGAGGTTTTCCAGAAAGCCGCTAATGACTTTGAGGAACTTTCAACTTATGTCACTGACCTCAGAAAAGAGGTTCTTGATATGCTGAATGACCTCAAGACCGGATTCAATACTCCGGCAGGCAGAAAATTCTATAATTCCTGTGCTAATCGTCTTATAAATCCGCTTAATCAGCAAGTCATAGTTCTCAAACATATATCTGAAAACCTTTTGACTGCTAAAAATATGTATCAGTCTGTTTTCGATGAGTACAGGGAAATCGTCAACTTTATGAAGGAATAACGGAATTCAGTTACCCGTTGGGTAATTAGGATAAATAATCAAACTGAGAGGAGCAATCTTATTATGGCATCAATACTTACAAGTGCGATCATTGAAAACGCTAAAAGCAGCGTTTCCACCTATGTTTCCACAACTACACAGCTTTACAGCGAACTCAACTCGCTCATCAATAACCTCACCTCTTCCGGATTTATGGGCGATGCTTCAAATGGCTATAAGGAGTTCTTTACCTCAAAGATCACTCCGGCTGTAGTTGCTAATCTTACTGAACCTCAGGGTTCTATAACAGCCGGCATCTCCGGTATGCTCGATACGATCAAAACACAGCTTCTTGATACTGTTGATCCTGCTCTTGGAAAGCTTAACCAGGATCCTGGCAGTCAGGGCTGATTTCAAATATATTATGATAGGAGTGCATAGCTATGGCAGATATAGTTTTTAAGTATGACGAAATGAGAACAGCGGTTACTCAGATAGCTGATATCGCTTCAAGATATAAGTCCGCTTCCGATAAGTTCCAGTCTGACTTCGCAGAGGCAACCGCTTCCTGGGAAGGCGCAAGTAAGGATAAACTTACAGCTTTTGTTACTGGTCCTGTGAATGAGTATATGGGAACAACTGTTCCGAATATGATAAACGCATTGTCAGAGCTTCTGAAATCCAATGCAGAGCAAATGGAAAGCTCCGATCAGCAGATCGCAGACAGCATACCAAGCTCACTTTGATAAACTTCGATCTGATTAAAACAAGCGGGTGAACATTATGGAAGATTTTGTACAGCAGATACCCGTGCAGCAGTCTGAAGAACCGGATTTTGAAGCACTTGAGCTTCAGACTATGGAAAAAACCAAGCTGCTGTTTGAATATGAAATGACCTCCGTTTTGCTTAATTTCAGAAATGAGGTCAAAAACCTCAAGGGCAAGGATGTTTCTGAATACCTTGATATGG
The DNA here is from genome assembly GCA_902783815.1 of uncultured Ruminococcus sp. Lineage (GTDB taxonomy): Bacteria > Bacillota > Clostridia > Oscillospirales > Acutalibacteraceae > UBA1213. The sequence goes on along the minus strand of CACZSM010000253.1, from coordinate 12,812 downwards.
AAGTACCAAAGGCTTCTGTCGATTTTACGGCTCCTGATATCCAGCTTGAAAGTGTGGGATTTACTCAGATACCAGGCAGAATTTCTTTCGATACGACTGCTTCAGCCGATATTAAAGCATCAGTAAATATCAGTGAACTACCGGAAATTCATTCGGTTTCTGTCGGTATGTCCTGCGGCGATGTCTCTGCATTGCCATTGAAAACTATTGACGGCGTGAATATACCAACCGTAAGTGTTCCTGATATAAGCGGATGTGCGGCTGCCGTAACTGAAAAAACAGTTGCTGCAGCAGTTCCGGAAAAAATGGTATTCTCACCTGAAATAAAATCTCAGCAGCTGATTATGCCGGATATTACGGTTCCGGATACTGATATTAAATTCAGTGGTATGAAAACTGCCGATCTCTCCGGAAATATTACAAAACCATCAATTCATATTGATGATGCACAAGGTTTTAAGACTCCTGTTTTACCTGAGGTCAGGGCTGTATCAATAGAAAATGGATCTGCATTTGAAAATGTCAGTATCTCTGCTATTGAAATGAAAAATGATGTGCAGCTTGCCGAGATCTCTGTCCCTGTTCAGGAAGTCGGAGTAATCAGCCTGCCGGAAATACAGGTTAAGGAAATCAGTGATGTCACACCTGTAATTGTTGATATTCCGGAAAAGTACAGCTCAGTCGATATCGCTGCTGCTCCTTCGGTGAAAAAGCCTGATGGGATCATTATAGCAAACATCAGCAAGGGATTTTGTTTCCCTGAAATTCCGCCAGCGGAAACAAAAACTGCGGAATACCCTGATATTCCGGAAAAGCCTGATTTTTCTGCGTATTATAAAGATATTCTCGATAGTCTGAGGGCTGAAAACTGATACACATTGGCTGTTTGTAAAATATGTAGTGGCGAAAGGGTATCGTTTCGTCACTACATATCTGTATTATCAATACTTCACCTTTTGGCAGTCCTCTGCTTCTGTGTCAAGCTGTTGGTTGACACAAAAGCAGTTGCTTCGTCAGTATGAGGAAGCAAAATAATTACCGGAAGGGTGAGTTTATGGAAAGCAATAAACTTCTGATAGGAGTCCAGTTTATTGACCCGAATAATAACCACGAAAACCTTGTATTTGAACTTATCGTCCTGAGAGATCTTACCCTCAAACAACTTATTGACGGTATTAAATATGGTCTTATTAAAAAGGGCGATGACCCGTTTTATTCAAAATGCAGGAATATCTTTAATGATTGTATGTCCTCAATGGATAAAAACGGCTTGTACAAAAAAATAACCCTCACTTCCTATAATGATGCTCTTGCAGGAGAAAAAATCAATGGCGTAAGAGCTGCCGTTACAGATAAGGATATGGATAAGGCTCTTGATTCGATCGGCTTTATCTCATCAACAAGAATCGTTTTTGATCCTACTGAATCTTACCGCTCTTATGAGATCAATACATCTGTTATCATCCCTGCCTTTAATCCTTCCAACGACAATAACGATGGAATAGCTTTCCCAAGCTATAATATCAGTACAAGACAGCTAAGTAAATTTGATGAGACTCCCGTGGAGATCATTCCACCCTCTGCCCCGCCTCAGAAGCCTGAACAGAACCTCTTTTTTACACTTATGCCGACCGTCATAATGATAGGCATTACTATTATTACAAGAGTTATGACCAGCGGTACAGATTCTATTATGGCTGTCCTTGTAAGCTCTGCAATGAGCCTTGTAACTGTTGTCCTGTCAGTTATAAACTTTATCAGAATGGGCAAAAAATATAAGGATGACCTCAAAAAATGGCGTACTGAATATGAGGAATATATCAACAAAACTATTGCCCGTATTCTCAGCAGACAGGAAGAAGATTCTGCAAAGCTCGATGAAATGTATCCGGATGTCAATGATCTGTTTGATGAAAGCAAACCGGATAAAAGTGTTTATGGATTGTGCGGAAAAATATTCAGCAGATGCCAGGAGGATTCTGATTACCTTATGGTAAGGCTCGGTACATCAGATATGATAGAAAATACATTCGAGATCAGAGGCGGAAAAAAGGATGTTATTTTCTCCTCGGAGGGCTTTAAGCTGAAATTCGACAAGGTCTCTCTCTTCCTTTCTGACGAGGAAGGTTATGATAATAAGGAGGACGAAACTTACTATCTTTCTAACCTGCCTAATTTTATCGCTGAGAAGTATAAGTATATGAAACGCGCTCCTATGCTGTTTTCACTTAAAAACTGTGGTTCGCTTGGTATCGTTGCTCCGAATATGACCTTCGCTGAAAGACTTATTCAGAGAATGGTCTTCGATCTCTGCTTCTACCACTCCCCGGATGATCTGCAGTTTATCGTGCTTTTTGATCCTACCGATGACAAAAATAAAATCGAAAATCAGATAAGTAATTTTAAGTTTATGCCGCATTTCAGAGATTTGTTCCCGGATCGCTCTCAGTTCGTATTTGATGATGCTAACGCTGGTATGGTATTCAGCTCAATGCTCAGCGTTATGGGTGAAAGAGAAGCTGCTGCCGGTCAGGGAGTCAGCTTTCCGCATATCGTTTTTATTGTCTATCATGAATATGGTATGAAGGAACACGCTTTCGCTCAGTATCTGCCAAAGCTGCCAGAGGAAGGTAAACCATATGAGAACCCCCTCGGAATAACTTTCCTTTTCCCGAAACTGCATAAGGAACATCTGCCCGCTTACTGCGATCATGTGATAAATTTCAAGGGCGACCATAACGCTGAACTTATCCCTCATGAGGACGACAGACAGGCCGCTGAATTTAACTTCAATGTCGCTCCTGACTGGAATGTGAAAATATATAATACCTCTAAGATCCTTTCTTCACTGTGCTATGCAAAGATCTCACAAAATGGAAAAGTTCCGTCTGCTGTCAGTCTTTTTGAGCTTTATGGATTCTCTAAAAATAATATCGATATGCAGCAGCTTTGGGATGCCGAAAACAGAATAAATGTCATTGAAACTCTATCGGTTCCTATAGGTAAAAATGAAAATGGATTGACCTATCTTGATCTGCATGAAAATGCAGATGGTCCTCATATGCTCGTTGCAGGTACTACCGGTTCAGGTAAATCGGAAACTATTATTACTTACCTGCTCGGACTTTGTATGTTCTTCCGTCCTGACGAGGTAAATATGATGCTCGTAGATATGAAGGGCGGCGGTTTTATTAAGCGTATAGGCACTCTCCCCCATGTCGTCGGATCTGTTACCGATGTTGACGGCGATGAAAATGGTACGGGCGCTGAATATATGCTTAAACGCTTCCTCGATGCCCTCCGCTCTGAAATCAAAAGAAGAAAAATTCTTTTCAATTCTATGCACGTTGACAGCATAAATCAATATATTGCTGCCTGCCGTAATATAGACTCCCATATCAAGAAAATCAATAACCGTCTCCGCGGAGAAGATAAGGATCCTCTTACTCCTGCTGAAGAACAGGCTATCAGAGATCAGGCAAGAGATGACTGTCTTGCTCATCTCGTACTTGTTGTAGATGAGTTTACGGAACTTAAAAGATTTTCAAGCGAAAGCAACGATGTTGACTTTATCGGCGAAATTACTACTATTGCCCGTGTCGGACGAAGCCTCGGCTTCCATATCATACTTATATCTCAGAATATAGAAGGCGCTATAACTGATGATATCCGTGTAAATTCAAAATCCCGTCTTTGCCTTAAGGTCGCTACAAGACAGGCCTCTAAGGAAATGATAGGAAACGACCTCGCTGCAAGCCCGAATATGCCTGGACACGGAAGAGCTTATCTGCTCGTTGGCACTGGCTCAAAATTTGAATACTTCCAGTCCGGTTATGCAGGCGCTGTCGCTGAGGAAAATTTTGAATTCCCGACCGAAATTACAGAAGCATCAAAAAGTGGTACTTATTCTAAATTCTATCGCTCTGAAAAGGATAATGTGGATGCTAAAAAGCGTAAAAAAGAACTTGAGGCTCAGGGTAAACTGGAAACTCAGCTCAATGCAGTTGTCGGAAAAATAAAAACATATTACAATCAGCATAAGTCACAATATCCGAAGGTGCATATTATATTTGAAAAACCACTGCCTGGAAGAATAGTATATGAGGACGGCAGAATATATGAGGAAAAAGATGGTAACTTTGAACTTATGAGGGAGGTGAAGGGATGAACGACCTTGCTATGGGGATCTATGATGATCTGGATAATCAGACTCAGCCGGTTCTTTATGTCGATGCGGCTGCAAATAATATGATCGTTTTCGGAGGTCATATGAGTGGTAAAACTACTTTTATCAAAACCTTGCTTGTAAGACTTCACGAAAATATCGACACCGATCAGGAAAGGGATATCTATATCCTCGATTTCGGCGGTAATCTCGGTCAGTACAGGGATCTGAGCCTTGTTTCTGCCTGCTTCGATAACTCCAATGAGGAAAATGTACGCCGTGTTTTTAAGGCTGTGGAGGATAAACTCGAAAAGAATACGAAAACTCTTGCGTCAAGACAGTTTGTTGATGTGTTCTACAGCAGCGAAGAAAAAAGACCTGCTCATATCATGCTCATTATTGACAATGTAAATTCATTCCTTGCTGACGAAAGATATGCTAATTATCACGATCTGCTTATGAAACTGTGCAGAGAGGGTCTTTCAAAGGGGCTTACATTTGTTTTTACAGCAAATGATGTCGGCGGAGGTATCGGAAGATTCCTCGGCAGCTTTGACAGAAAATTTGCTCTCGAAGGATCCGCTGATAAGTATATGGATATTTTCGGAATGAGAGTCGATGCCCCGATGCAGAATCCGGGTAGAGGTGTTTCTGTAATTGACGGCAAACCAAGAGAATTACAGCTTTTCCTTCCGTTCCGTGATGAACTCAGAGATCTGCCTATGTTCAGGGAGTACCTTTCAGCTATAAAAACAAAAACTGAAAAGCTGACTGCCTTTGACGGCAATCTTACTGAGGAAAACTTTATACACTTTATGTCTCAGAGCTTTGAGGGTGAAGTTGATCCCGGAGATCCTGTCGTTGGACTGGATTATTATGACCATAAGCCTATTTCTGTGAATATGCGCGAAATACATTCTCTCGCTATATACGGAAAAAAGAAATTCGGCAAAACTAATCTGCTGACCTTGCTCGTTCGCTCTATCAGCAAGTCACATCCGGATTACAGATTCGTGTTCTTCGACGACGGACGCAAACAACTTAACGATATCTATGAGGAAACCGCTAAAAAAAGCAGTTATGTGTCATCTATTGAACAACTGTATGAATTCCTTGATGCCAATGGCTATGCGGCAAAAATGGAACGAGGTGTCCTTAATAAGGATTTTAAAGAAAAGAAAAATCCGGGTACGGTCTTTGTAATGCAGAGTAAAATGCTGTTCCAGGCTAACGGCGCTCAACTGCTGAAAAATGTATTCCCGAAAATGATTGCTGCCGCAGAAGAAAAGAATTATTGGTTCATTTTCTCGGATGTTAGAAAGGTCAGCAATAATGACAGGGATACGGAATCTTCACTGAACAATAGTATCGCCGCCGCTTTCCTGCTTGATAATATTTCTGAATTCGTTTCTGACAGAGGCAGCAGATCAGTCTTTGGTGAAATGGATCCAAAGGAACTTAAAAATGAATATGCAAGATGCGAACTTGGCGATGGCTACTATTATGATATAGAATCTGATGAACTTAGAAAAATTAAGATCATAAAGGTCTGAGGAGGTATTACTATGGCTGATAACAATAGCGGCGAGTATGTATGTCTGGATACCCGCGTAATTAAAAGATGTCTTGATAGAAAAAATGAGTTTATCAAAAAGTATAACAAGATAAACACTAAATATACAACTCTTATGTCTAAAATTTACTGGACTGGCAAGGGCGCTGATGCTTTCTTCGATGACGCGCAAAAGGTACGCACAAACCTCAAAGGTATTGCTGATGTACTTAACGGTATGTGCGATACTTTGAAGAACTGTCTGGATGTAATTGAGGAAACTGACAAAACTTTGGGCGAATTCAATCGCAACCCTGAAAAGACTTGATCTTCTGGCGGTGATCTATTATGAGAATAGAATATGATCTGTTCACGGATAAGGGCGGCAGACCTGTTAATGAGGACTTTGCAGATATGGTCTCAAAAAAAGACTCTGGATGCTTCGTACTGTGCGATGGTCTTGGCGGTCATGGTATGGGTGATAAGGCTTCAAGGTTTGTCGTGGAATTCGTGAAGGATTATTTCATAAAATGCAGTACGACTGATGAATTCATTGCTGATGTTGTTGACAAAACTCAGTCCGCTATCCATGCAAAACAAAAAGAGCTTGGACTTGATGGGAAAATGAAAACAACCGGCGTGATCCTTATTCTTGAAAAGAATCGGGCTGTATGCCTTCATGTCGGAGATTCAAGACTCTACCATTTCAGAAATAATAATGTGATTTTCAGAACAAGAGATCATAGTATCCCTCAGATGCTCGTCATGACCGGCGAAATAAAAGAAGAGGATATCAGAAAACATCCTGACAGGAATAAAGTCCTCCGTGCGTTTGGTGACGATCACGATAAACTGAAATTTGAGATCAATACACTTAATTACAATATCGGCGATTCGTTCCTGCTGTGTTCTGACGGCTTCTGGGAGCCTGTAACAGAAAATGAAATGTCGGATCTTCTTGCTGGTACCAGTTCGGTAAAAAACTGGCTTAAGGAAATGGCTATGCTTGCCCGTAAAAACAGTAATGAAAAATCTATGGATAACTTTACGGCTGTCGCCGTAAGGATAAAAGGATGATACTTGTGAAATATGCGACCCGTTCCTTTATCGGAACAAGACAGACTCAGGATGACAGCGCTGACTGTCTCCTCACGGAAAATGGTCTGTTCGCTGTTGTATGTGACGGCATCGGCAGCCGTAAAAATGGCGCTGCTTCTTCAAAAATGACTGTGGAAAGCCTGATTGAAAGCTTCAGATCCTCTTATTCAGGTAACTTCCCGGAATTCATTACAAAAGCTGTCGAGAAAACCGATGATATAGTCTTTGATCGCTACGGCAGCAGCTGCGGCACTACAGTCGTATCAGCCTGTATCGAAAATGATTCTCTGTACTGGCTGTCTGTCGGCGACAGCAGACTGTACATTATCAGAAATGGAAAAATAAAACAGCTCACTACAGACCATAACTATGGTTATGTCCTTGAACTGAGAAAACAAAAAAATCTTATAGATGATGAGACTTATAATAAAGAACAGATAAAAGCGGGACAATTGGCAAGTTTTATAGGTATGGGCGGTATTGACATTGTTGATGTCAGCATGAAGCCCATCCGATTGAATAACGGGGACAGACTCCTTTTATCTACCGATGGTTTATATAAACCATTGGCAGAAAAGAAAATCTGTGATATAATATACTCAAGCGCTGATCCCTCTGCTGCAGCCGATCATCTGCTTTCGGCTGTTAAACAAACTCATCAGCCTTTGGATAATACTACTTTTACTTTAATATTTTTTGATAAGACGGAGGAAGAACAATGAAACTTAAGCGTTGTCCCAACCTGCATTATTATGACGGAGATAAATACGATCAATGCCCTCACTGCGCTCAGACGGAAACTCCTGCACCTGCTCCCAAACCAGTGTTTGAGCCTGCTCCTAAACCGGAACCTGAAAAAAAACAACCCGAAACTCCAAAACCAGAAACTCCTGCTCCCGTTATTGAACAAAAAACTGAAAAAGCTGAAACTCCTGCTCCTCAGCCAGAACCTACTCCTGAAAAAGTGGAAATTCCTGTTGTAAAGGAAATCCCTGTTCAAAAGACTAAGGAGGAAGAAATGGTTTTTACTCCTGCTGATGAGGATGCTTGGAGATGTAAGTGCGGCGCTGTCAATAACGGAAAGTTCTGCTTTGAATGTGGCGCTCCTAAACCCGTTCCGGAGAAAAAATCTCCTGAACCTGCCAATAATACATGGAAATGCTCATGCGGCGCTGAAAATAAAGGTAAATTCTGCTACCAGTGCGGAAGTCCTAAACCGGATGCAGCTGTTAAACCGTCTGCTCCGGAAATAAAACCAGAGCCTGTACGACCTGCTGAACAGGAAATTTCAATAACTGCTCAGCTTGATGAATCGAAATTTACCGGTACTATGGAGGATGCCCGTAAAAAAGCATCCGGCAGCAATGATGAGGGCGTAACTCAGGTCGTATTCGATGAAATAGATGACGGCTTCGTTCTCGCCTGGCTGACAGTAAAAAATTCATCGTCAAAGGGTAAGGTATTTAACCTCACCTCCGCTAAAAATACTATCGGCAGAGCTGATCCTGAACATCCTGTTGATGTCGATATCCATAATGACAGGGGTATCTCAAGAGGTACTCAGGCTACTATCGTCTATGACCCACTGAATAAAAAGTTTTTCCTGCAAAGTGCCGGTGGAAAAACTTTTGTATATGTAAATAAGGAAATACTCCTTACCTATAAGGAACTTAGTCCATATGATATTATCAGAGTCGGTGAAACAGATCTTGTATTCGTTCCGCTTTGCTGTGACAAGTTTTCCTGGTAATTTTTTCTGGAGATGATCTGAATGAAATACTGTCCGTTCTGTATGAGTGAACTATCAGATAATACTCAAAACTGTCCGAAATGCGGACGAAATATAAATGATTATCAGCACCCGGCTCATGTACTTAATCAGGGCGCTATGCTCCATGACAGATACCTTATCGGCGGAGTTCTCGGTGAGGGTGGCTTCGGTATCACTTATATCGGTATGGATACGCTTCTTCAATACCGTGTGGCTATTAAGGAATTCTTCCCTAACGGTATGGTGAACCGTAATAATACCGTTTCTAATGATGTAATGAGCATCAGTACCGAAACTGCTAAAGAGGTTTTCTCAAAAAGCAGAGATAATTTTCTCCGTGAAGCCCGTACTCTTGCAAAATTCTCTAATGAGCCTGGTATCGTTGCAGTAAAGGATTTCTTTGAGGAAAACCATACCGTCTATATAGTAATGGAATACCTTGACGGCATTACTCTGAAACAGTACCTTAATCAGGTGGGAACTATCTCTCCTAATAATACTGTATGTCTGCTTATGCCGGTATTCCGCTCACTTAAAAAAATACATGAAAAAAAATTGATACACAGGGATATCAGCCCTGACAATATTATGCTCGTAGGTGAGGAAGTCAAGCTGCTTGATTTCGGCGCTGCAAGAGAATTTGCAGATGAAAAAAGCCTGTCTGTTATGCTAAAACACGGCTATGCGCCTATGGAACAGTACCGCAGACACGGTATCCAGGGTACCTGGACGGATGTTTATGCTATCTGTGCCACTATGTATAAGTGTATTACCGGAAAAATACCTCCGGATGCCCCCGACCGGGTTTTCGAGGACGATATAAAAATGCCCTCTGAGCTTGGGATAGATATTGACCCGGATTTTGAAAAGGTTTTGAAGCATGGTCTTGCGCTTAAACCTGATGAAAGAATACAAAGCATAGATGAACTGCTTGAGGAAATTGACAAAATTCCAGGCATGAGTATAAACGAAGAAAAGGAAGTAAAAACTGTTACCGTATCTCCTGAACCAGATGTAAAAACAGTTATTCCTGACAAGGAACCTGATGACGCCGTCAGACTGTCACAGCTTGTTCCTGATTCTGAAATGGCTGACAATAAACCCAGTATTCAGCCAGCACCTGAAATAACCACTCAAAAAGAAACTGAAAGCGTCCGGTACTCCGAATATATACCGAGCAGTAAGGAAAAGGATCCGGAAAAAGTTCCGGCTCCTGAAACCTCTGATGCTCCGGAAATAGACCTCGGCAAGCCTTCTGATACCTCCGATGATAAGAAAAATAATAGCAATAAGAACAAGTTTATTATAATCGGCGCTGTTGCAGCTGTCGCTGTGATTGGCGCTGCTATCGGAATAGGCGCTGCTGTATCAAATAAACCTGTCGATGTCGAGGAATCATCCTCTGCTGTATCAGAAGTAACTGAATCCTCTGCTGTATCAGAAGTAACTGAATCATCAGCTGTTTCCGAAGAAACTTCAAAGGAATCCGCAGTAAGCAGTACACCGTCAAAACCTGAATCATCGGCGGAATCCTCAAAACCAGCTGAAAGCAGCTCCGCTCCCGCTGCCGACCTTGAATCTAAAAAGAATGCTGCCATTATAGAAATGCGTAACTCTACATACGGGAAAAACTACCGCGCAGCTCAGCTGGAGGAAATTGAAGCTGTCATTGAAAAATACAGCAAGCGTATTAATAACGCTACAGCTGTTGCGGAAATTGAATATCATAAAAAAGAAGGCGTCAGCAAGCTCATGGAAATTAAAACTGATGAGGAGCTTTCAAACGAAGAAGCCGCTGCATCAAAAGTAGAATCTTCAAAGCCTGTTGAAAATCTGAAGCCAACAGTTATTGATATAACATCAGTTGTTCTTAATAAGACAAATCTTACACTTACTGTAGGAGAAACATATAAGCTGTCTGCTACTGTTAGTCCGAGTAATGCAACAAACAAAAGCGTGACTTGGACAACTTCTGATAAAACAGTTGCAAGTGTAGATAGTAATGGTAATGTAAAAGCTCTTAAAGCTGGAAATGTTACGGTTATTGCAACAAGCAATAATTCTATAACTGCAAAATGTCAGATTACCGTAAAAGAAGAAAATAAACAATCTGAAGAATTTAATTATGCAGATATGGGCAATTATGTTTATTTTAAAAATGATATCCTCCATGTGGATAACAGCTTGTTCGGAAAAAGCAGAAGCAGTATTGAAAAACTGTTTTCTCCCGGAACTATCTATAAGACTGTAAAGGGTCCTGATGATTTCGGAGAGGCTCAGGGAGCTACATTCCTTTCAATACCATTCAAAAGTCCTAAGAATAAAAACGGCAATATGGAAACTATAGATTTTATCTTCATTGCAGATAAACTGGAGAAGATAAGATATGCTACAAAGTCATCCTACGATTATAATATTGAAAATAAGGTAAGGGCTGAATACGGCGAAGAAAGATTTGTAAATAGTCTTGAACCGGAAAGCATGGAGCTTATCTGGGTTATGGATAAAAATCATTTCTTTACCCTTTGTACTGATTACTATGGCAGTGGTCTTGTTTTTATACAGGATTACAGTTATATAGACTATGAATGGCAGTAATATCTGAGGTGGTAATTATGAAGTATTGTCCGTACTGTATGAATGAAGTATCGGATGATATTGTAATGTGTCCGAAGTGCGGACGGAATATATCTGAGTATCTGCACCCTGCTCATGTACTGAGACAGGGCGCACTTCTCAATAACCGCTATCTCATCGGAGGTCTTCTTGGCGAGGGCGGCTTCGGTATCACATATATCGGTATGGATACCCTTTTGCAGTATCGCGTGGCTATAAAGGAATTCTTCCCTAATGGAATGGTGAACAGAAATAATACTATTTCCAATGATGTACTTAGCATCAGTACGGATTCGGCAAAGGAACTGTTCTCAAAAAGCAGAGATAACTTCCTGAGAGAAGCCCGTACTCTTGCAAAATTCAATAATGAATCTGGCATCGTCGCTGTAAAGGATTTCTTCGAGGAAAATCATACCGTTTATATAGTAATGGAATACCTCGATGGTATTACTCTTAAACAGTATCTTAATCAGGTGGGAACTATCTCGCCTTATAATACAGTTTGTCTTTTGATGCCTGTATTTAATTCCCTAAAAAAAATACATGAAAAAAAATTGATACACAGGGATATAAGCCCGGACAATATTATGCTTGTAGGTGAAGAAGTCAAGCTGCTTGATTTCGGCGCTGCAAGAGAATTTGCAGATGAAAAAAGCCTTTCCGTTATGCTGAAACACGGCTATGCTCCAATGGAACAATACCGCAGACACGGTATTCAGGGCGCTTGGACGGATGTTTATGCGATCTGCGCAACAATGTACAAGTGTATTACAGGTAAAATACCTCCCGACGCCCCTGACAGGGTATTTGAGGATGAACTTAAAATGCCGTCTGAACTGGGAATAGATATTGATCCGGATTTTGAAAAGGTATTAAAACACGGTCTTGCATTAAAACCCGATGAAAGAATACAAAGTATTGATGATCTGCTTGAAGAACTTGACAGCGTACCAGGTATAGATATTGGTAATGAAAGTAAAAGTCCTGTTGCTGCTGCTGAAATTAAAAAAGAAATATCCGAAGATAAAAGCAATGTGACTTCTGCTGTTAATGAAGATGATAATGATAATATCCGTCTTTCGGAATATGTACCTCATTACTTTGATGACGATGACGAAAAACCAAAGACTCATACTCAACAGGAAAATGTCTCTCCCCCACCTGCTGTCATACATGAACAGCAGCCTCAGAAAAAAACTAAAAGCAAGGCTCCTCTGATAATAGGTGCGGCTGTTGCTGTTGTTGTAGTCGGCGTTGCTGCTGCCATCGGCATATCAATGGGCGGAAATAAAAATACCGCCGCAATTCCTGATGAATCCTCTTATGCTTCTTCATCTGCTGAAAATACTGCTGAAAGCAGTAAACAGATATCAGAAACTGAAAGTCAGGCTTCAGAGGATATCAGCAAGACATCTGAAACTCCGGAAAGCTCTGTGGAATCATCAAAAACAGAGATTTCCGAGGAATCATCAAAAACAGAAGAAAGCGGAATAAAACTGGATAATATTAAGTTCCCGGATATAAAGGGCTACTTCCAGCTTGATGAAAATATGCTTATCGTTAATGACATGGTTTTTGGTATATCGTATAATGATGCCGTTTCCCTGTTC
>CACZSM010000252.1 GCA_902783815.1 uncultured Ruminococcus sp. | reverse complement strand
TGTATTTTATCTTTTGCAGAATCGGAACAGTCTTTTCAGGAAATGATATTTGCTTTTTGCGCTTAAATATCTTTTTTTGTATAAGACCTGAAATCGCATATACAGCATCTCCGAGCGTAACGAAGGCGCAAACATATCCGCAGAAGAATCTGCCGAACAAAATCGTGAATCCTGCAAGTCCGATCAAGGTCATAACAAATCCATTCATCCCAAGCGGTTCTCCCTTGCTGATTGAGGTTAAAAGTGATTTTACACCATTAAAACCAGCTGCAAAAGAAGCAGGCATCAATATAAAAAATATCAGCTTTATAATTATCCCTACTGTTGTTTTTATTATCAATCGTTTTTTTCTCTTCTGGGCTGTTGTCGGTAAATTATCATTTTCTATCATGTTCTCACCGCCCCCTCAAGTGCATTCTGAACAGCATGGATTCATCAGGATGTATGCACCGTCTGAAACAGCTTTTTCTTCGTCTGTCAAAGCACTGGCACTAAGTACAGTACAGCTCGTAAGCATAGCTGCTGTCAGCATTATGGCAAGACTTTTTCTGAGCTTCATTTTATATCTCCTCTCAATTATAATATTAGATATATCTAACTATATAATCTTAAAAAATCCCATCGTCTGATAAAGATAGTGGGATCATGATTAGATATAACTAACTTATGAAATTACATAATACAAATTTCTTATTGTCAACCCCTTTTTAAAAATCAGTAACAAATAATTTCAATAATGGTTTGACACATCTAATTAGATATGTTATACTAAGTTAGATAGATATAACAACTATCATTTTAATATACGAAAGGTCAGATGAAAAATGTCAGGTTTATTCAAAAATGAGAAGTTCTGGTTAGTTTTGGCCGGTGCAGCAGGTGCGATCATAGGAGGAAAAATACTGAAATCTCCCAAAACCCGTGAATTAGCGGTCAATGGACTTGCTAAAGGTATGATGCTGCGAGATGATGCAAAAGCAGAACTTACTAACATGAAAGAGGAAGCCGAGGATATCTGTTATGAGGCACATCAGAAGGCAAAAAATGAGAAGAAAAGTTATAGTAAGATAGAGGAAGAATCAAACGATGAAGTATAAAATCGTTTACGACGGCTTGGGAAGAATTCGTTTTCGCTGCGGACAATATTCTTTTTCACAGGAGGATGAGTGCAGGATAGAATCCTTTCTTATGAAACAGAGCTATATTGAATCAGTAAAGGCGTCTTATGCAAACGGCAGTATTCTTGTAATGTACAAGGGCCAGCACAAAAATGATATTATTCAATCTGTTTCTGCTATAAATATACAGGAGCTTCCTGTCTGTGAAAACGAATCCGGTTATTCTGTAGGAATGATAGAAAAGATATTCCGAAAGGAAATTATTAAAATCGTTGCAAAAAGAATGGTTTTCAGACTTATCCTTCCTTTTCCGATAAGAATAGCTGTTACTGTCTTAAAAGGAGCAGGCTTCATTGTGAAGGGCATTGACGAGCTTCTTGAGGGAAGACTTACCGTTGAGGTTCTTGATGCTGCGTCAATTACCGCCTGTCTTGCTCAGAGGGATTTTAAGACGGCAGGTTCAGTTATGTTTTTGCTGTCGGTATCGTCACTGCTTGAAAGCTATACCAAAGCAAAGACAAAAGCAGCTCTGACAGACAGTCTGATGATAAGAACAGATAAGCTGTGGATGGTCGATGATAACGGAGAAAGACAAGTATCTATGTCCGAGCTGAAACCGGGCGACCTGATAAGAATACAGACCGGAAGCATCATCCCCGTTGACGGTGAAGTAACTAACGGTCAGGCAGAGGTAAACGAGGCATCTATGACCAGTGAGGCCGTACCTGTTTCAAAGACATTGGGAAGCTCGGTATTTGCTGGAACAGTCGTAGAAAACGGCAATATCGTTATCAGAATAAGAGCCTTGTCGGGCAATACCCGTATCAGTCAGATCGCAGAGCTTATCAGCCGCAGTGATTCGCTGAAAGCTAATCTTCAAGGTAAAGCGGAACGGCTTGCGGACAGTATTGTCCCCTACAGCTTCATAGGATTTCTTGCGGCGCTGATTCTTACAAGGAATATCCGCAGAGCAGTTTCACTGCTGATGGTTGACTATTCATGTGCGATAAAGCTGTCGGTGCCTATTTCGGTTATTTCCGCGATCAAAGAGGCATCAGACCACGATATGACAGTCAAGGGAGGAAAGTTCCTTGAAGCCTATGCCTCGGCAGATACCATCGTCTTTGACAAAACAGGAACACTTACAAATGCGGAACCAAAGCTGATGAATATTGTTTCTTTCGGAGATTATTCTTCCGTTGAGGTTCTGAAAATTGCCGCCTGCATCGAGGAGCATTTTCCGCACAGTGTGGCAAGAGCTATTGTAAATGCCGCAAAGGAACAAAACATTACTCACGCAGAAGAACATACAGAGGTCATATACATTGTTGCTCACGGTATTGCAACAAAATTGTTCGGGGAAAGAGCAGTTATCGGCAGTAGACATTTTGTGGCTGAAGATGAAGGCGTTATTATTTCCGATGAACAGCAGGCAGTCATTGATGAATCAGCAAAGGGCTGCTCAGTCGTTTATCTTGCGATAGGCGGCAGACTTGCAGGAGCACTTTGTATCAGCGATCCGCCGAGAAAGGAAGCTGCTGATGTCATAAAGGGTCTGAAACGATCAGGCTTTGAGCATATCGTGATGCTGACGGGCGACAGCAAGGGCGCGGCAGAAGCAACTGCCTCTATGCTGGGTATCGATGAATAT
>CACZSM010000251.1 GCA_902783815.1 uncultured Ruminococcus sp. | reverse complement strand
CAAAAAGCTGATACTCCGGGTACTGGAACACCATACCCACCTTGAACCTTACTTTTCTTATCTTTTTTGGATTTTCCCATATATCCTTGCCGTCAATAAATATTTTACCCTCGGTAGGTCTGAGAAGTCCGTTAAGAAGCTGCACCAATGTTGATTTTCCCGAACCCGTATGTCCGATAATGCCGACGAACTCACCCTGCTCAATATCAAAGCTGACACTATCAAGAGCAGTCTTTTCAAATGATGTTCCGCCGCCATATACAAATTTTACATTTTCTACCCGGACAACTGACATTGCCTGTCGCTCCTTTGTCATATTTTTTTCTGCTTTTTACAATAGCTTACTATTGCAGACACACATTCTTCTTCATTCAGTACACATTCAGGAAATTCAAATCCACAGCCTGACAGCTTATATATCAGTTCTGTAGCCTGGGGTACATCAAGTCTGTGGCGTTTCAGTAATTCTACATTTGAAAAGACCTCTCTCGGAGTACCCTCTGTCAGCACCTTGCCGGAATCCATTACTATAACCCTGTCTGCAAGCACAGCCTCCTCCATATAATGAGTAATCAGGATTATCGTAATGCCCATTTTCTTATTCAGCTCAGAAACAGTATTTATTACCTCGTCCCTACCCTGAGGGTCAAGCATTGCTGTAGGCTCATCAAGGACTATACATTCCGGTTCCATTGCAATTATTCCGGCAATAGCTACTCTCTGCTTCTGTCCTCCGGACAGCTTATCCGGTGAATGAGTACGGTAGCTGTACATATCGACAGCTTTAAGCGCAGCATCCACTCTTTTTCTTATCTCCTCTGACGGTACCCCTATATTTTCACATCCGAAAGCAACATCCTCCTCAACGATTCCAGCTACTATCTGATTATCAGGATTCTGCAGCACAAGCCCTACTTTCTTTCTGATATCATACAAATGCTCGTCATCCTTTGTATTCAGATCATCTATAAAAACATCACCGCTTGTAGGAATATATATCGAATTGAAATGCTTTGCAAGGGTTGATTTTCCTGATCCGTTATGTCCGACGATCGCTACAAACTCTCCCTTGCCTATTGTCATATTTACATCATTCAGCGCGTAATCATCATTTTCATTTTCTTCATACTGAAAATATACATTTTTTACCTCTATAAAATCCTTCATTGATCTCTCCTGATAATATCATCTGCTCTGCCATATTGCCGTACTGCCGCATGGCAGCGTAAGACCGCTTTGCGTTACATGAAGTCCTATTTCGCTGCTTGATACACTGCCGCCAAAACGCGGCTTTATCATTACTCCAAGCAGATATTCCATTACGGATGGTGAAAGACCTGTTGTATATGAATTCAGCACAAAAAACTGTGCATCATCAGACAAAATAGGCAAACACAGCTGAACTAATGAAAACAGCTGCTCCTCCAGCTTCCACACCTCTCCGCCGGGTCCTCTTCCATATGACGGCGGATCCATAATTATCCCGTCATACTTATTTCCTCTGCGCTGCTCCCTCTGGACAAACTTTACACAGTCATCTACAAGCCATCTTACCGGTCTGTCAGAAAGTCCGCTCATCTGTGCATTTTCCTTCGCCCATTGTACCATACCCTTTGAAGCATCAACATGACATACGCTTGCGCCTGCTTCAAGACAAGCAAGAGTTGCTGCTCCTGTATAAGCAAACATATTCAGGATCTTCAGCTGTCTGCCGGATGACCGTATTCTCTCCGATACGAAATCCCAGTTGACAGCCTGCTCCGGAAATACTCCGGTATGCTTGAAGCCCATAGGTTTAATGCCAAATGTAAGCTGCTTATATTTTATCTGCCACTGCTGAGGTACTTTCTGATTATACTGCCATGCACCGCCGCCGCTGCTGCTGCGCTTATACCTTGCATGAGCCTTCTGCCACAGCGGATTTTTCCTCTCTGTATGCCATATTATCTGCGGATCAGGACGAATCAGGATCACATCTCCCCATCTTTCCAGTCTTTCACCGTCAGAACAATCAATAAGCTCATAATCTTCCCATTTTGCTTCACGCATTTTATATCCTCCGTAAAAGATATTATGCAGAGCAGATGTGAAATTCCGCTCTGCATTTATCAGTTATTACTTTTTAACTTCAAGTATCGCGCCCCTGTTGCCGGATGTAACAAGTGACGCATATCTTGCAAGATAACCTGTAGTGATCTTTGGCTCTCTCGGCTTCCATTCTGCTTTACGCTTTGCAAGTTCTTCATCGCTGAGTCTTACATTTATCGTATTGGCATTGATATCTATATCTATAATATCTCCATTTCTTACCAGCGCAATAGGCCCTCCGACAGCCGCTTCAGGAGAAACATGACCAATGGAAGCTCCTCTTGTTGCGCCTGAGAATCGTCCGTCTGTAATAAGCGCTACTGTGCTGCCAAGTCCCATACCCATTATCGCAGATGTAGGATTGAGCATCTCCCTCATTCCAGGGCCGCCCTTTGGTCCTTCATAACGGATAACAACAACATCACCGTCAACGATCTCTCCGCCGTTTATAGCAGCCATTGCATCCTCTTCACAGTCATAGACCTTAGCAGGACCAGAATGTTTAAGCATCTCAGGAGCTACTGCGCTTCTCTTTACAACGCATGAATCCGGCGCAAGGTTGCCCTTCAGTACAGCAATACCACCGGTTTTGCTGTACGGATTATCAACTGTTCTGATTATCTCAGGATTCTTGTTTATTACGCCGCTGATATTTTCAGCAACAGTTTTTCCTGTACAGGTAATAAGATCCGTATTAAGCAGACCGAGCTTATTTATCTCGCTCATTACGGCATATATGCCGCCTGCTTCATTAAGATCCTCCATATATGTATGACCTGCCGGCGCAAGGTGACAAAGATTCGGTGTATGTGAGCTGATCTCATTTGCAATATCCAGATCAAGGTCGATCCCACATTCATGAGCGATCGCCGGAAGATGAAGCATACTGTTTGTACTGCAGCCAAGAGCCATATCCATCGTAAGTGCATTTCTGAATGCTGCCTCAGTCATAATATCTCTTGGACGGATATTCTTTTCAAGAAGCTCCATTACCTTCATGCCAGCGTGTTTAGCAAGTCTGAGTCTTTCAGAATATGCTGCCGGGAT
>CACZSM010000250.1 GCA_902783815.1 uncultured Ruminococcus sp. | reverse complement strand
CCGTCAAATTCACCATTCATTTAAACTTTTCATCCCCCTTTCCGAGCGCTGGAAGCGGAGAGTTTCGCACTCTGCGGAGTGCGACCAAAGGCTCTGCCTTTGGAAACCGCAAGCCTTTGAAAAGGCTTGACCGAAACTTTTGCCTTTTCGTTGGCTATTTTTCTTTTAAAGAAAGTTGAATTTCATGAGTGGCAACAATAAGTTATTGCCAATGTTAAAATAAAATGCTATAATAAATTAGTAGGCTGACATAGCAAAAACAGGAACTCTGATTTCAGTTGTTGTTAGCAGCCGCTGCAAAAAATTCATAAGAAATAAAAATAGTGAAAAATAATATTTTTCCGTGTACCAGGAAAGGAAGGTGAAATAGTGATAGTCGATTTTTTGATAAAAAACTACATACTTATTATAATGCTTCTCGGTATGTTTATTGTTACTCTGTTTGATGTTTATCTTGAGAGATCCATGATAATAAAGCTCAGGGTCGTAATTGTGCTGATTTTTGCTCTTGCAGTCTTTAACGATCTTGAAACATATGTGGGAAATCTTGATCACTTCACATACTGGAGATTGCTGTTTTCTGTAATATGCTATAGTCTGCGTCCGATAATAATACTGCTTCTGATTTTTATAGTCAGTCCGAAAATAAACAAGCTTATAACACTGCCGGCGCTGATAAACATAATTATTTCCTCCACAGCGTTTTTTACAGACATCGCTTTTTCATTTGCAACAGATTTAAATCATTTTGTCAGAGGACCGCTTGGTTATACTCCGTATATTGTTACAGTGATCTACATTCTGACACTGTATTATATAACAGTCAGGAAATTGGCGGCTCGTATTTCCGAAGAAGGAGTAATTATACTTTTTATCGCGGTTACAGCGACAATTTCCGCTGTGCTTGCCTTTTTCGAGCATGATGAAGTTGTTGATCTGACTTTTTCGACTGATGTACTGCTGTACTATATGTACCTGTATGCGCAATATACAAAGCGTGATCCGCTGACATCGGTATTAAACAGGCAGACCCTGAACAGTGATCTGAAAATGCACAAAAGGAATATAACAGGCATAATTTCAATAGATATGAATGATCTGAAATGGCTGAATGACAATCTCGGACACCAGGCAGGAGATAAGGGACTTAAAGCTATTGCAGAATGTTTCAGTTGTATAGCAACAAGGAATGAGCGTATATACCGTATTGGCGGCGATGAGTTTGTCATTGTATGCAGAGATCGCAGTGAGGAAGAAATACAGAAATTCATTGATGCAGTAAGAAAAGGAGTTTCAGAAGCCGGATATTCCTGTGCATTTGGATATTCTTTCGGGAAAGACATTGACACCATGATGAAGGAAGCTGATGAGCTTATGTATAAGGATAAGAGTCGGATAAAAGAGGAGCTTAAAGAAAAGGAAATAATACGCGAAAGAAAATAGTATTATATAAGCGTATTATTCTGGCATATCAAGGGTGAACAGAAATGATCGGACAAATAAAAAGCCGCGAACAAAATATACTTCTGGATCGCGCAGGTGTAGATAAGGTTGCTGAGATAATAAGCGTAAAACTGGAAAAAGCCGGCGTAGGAAAAAAAGATGTTCTGAGAGTGCGTCTTTTGATGGAAGAACAGCTTGTTAAAGTAGCAAAGCATTTTGACTATAAAAATGAGGTTGTTGTCAAAACAGGAAAAAGATTAGGTGTTCCGTATATTTATGTAAGGTATAGGGGCGAGGAATTCGACCCGACCTCACAGAATGACAATATACAGATCTTTTATAATGATATGGGTATGTCTCCGCAGTGGAGTTATAGACATGGCATAAATACTCTGTATCTGAAAGCGCCTTATCAGACTCCTAAAAGTGAGGTATTCCTCATTTCAGCGGTTGTTCTTGCAGTAATTGCAGGTCTGCTGAGGACGGTGATACCTGCTGATATTATGACAATGATCTCTGATTATGCGCTCACTCCGGTTTCAGACGCTTTTATGAGAGTCCTCGGAGCATTTGTAAGATTCATGATATTCTTTTCAGTAATTGCAGGGATATGCTCTATCGAATCCCTTTCGGATTTCAGTAAAATGGGCAGACATATTTCAAGCCGCATGATAATCCGTACATTTGTCGGCACCGGAATAAGTGCATTGATAATGCTGCCGTTCCATAAGTTCGGACAGGGAGAAATAGTTGAGGGTACATCTCAGACGGGCAAGATAATCGAGCTTGTATTTTCGATCTTTCCCGGAGATCTGATCACTCCGTTTGTAGAAGGCAATATGCTCCAGATAATATTTCTTGCAGTTATCGTAGGTACTGTAATGCTTATCCTCGGAGATAAGATCGAACCAGTGAGAATACTGATTAATTCACTGACTTGCTTATTTTCGGATATCATAAGTATTGTCTGTAAGCTGCTGCCGCTGTATATTTTTACATCGCTGCTTCTTCTTATCTGGAAGAATGGAATTGACTTGTTTATACAGCTCTGGAAGCCATTGCTTTTCTGTATAGTGATATGCTTTATATTCCTTGCGGTAAAAGTAGCCTATGTTTGCATAAGGTTCAGGCTGAATCCCATACGGTTCATTTCAACAATAAAGGGTACAGTCCTGCTGGGACTTGTAACAGCATCATCCTCGGCAACACTTCCGGATGTAATAAAGATAAATGAGAAAAAGCTGGGTATATCTCCGAAGCTGAATCAGTTTGGAGTACCGTTTGCAAATCTGCTGATACGGTCTGTAGTAGGTATGTCGCTGGTGCTGATCGTGTACTATATGGCTGAGTATTACTCTGTACCTGTAAATATAGGCTGGCTCATAACAGCATGGCTGATGTGTTCCATACTCAGTATAGCGGCGCCTCCTGTTTCAGGCGGTATGCTCGTTGTGACGGGAATGTTGATGACACAGCTTGGAATACCTGTGGAGGGGCTTGCAGTTGCAGGCTTGCTGGGATTGTTGACTGATTTTCTGTGTACGGCATCAATAGCCGGACTCGGACACTGCGAATTACTTATCTGCGCTGATGATCTGAATATGCTTGACAAGGAAAAGCTGTCTGCTCTCAGGAAATAAAAATGATAAAAAAATTTTAAAAAAACTCTTGACAAATCATCTGGAATGTAATATAATAACATCTGTCAGCGAAAGCAGACAGATCGTTATGCGGATGTAGCTCATCTGGTAGAGCGCAACCTTGCCAAGGTTGAGGTAGCGAGTTCGAGCCTCGTCATCCGCTTCTTTTGTTTGG
>CACZSM010000249.1 GCA_902783815.1 uncultured Ruminococcus sp. | reverse complement strand
GGATTCGAACCCACGACCTTTCGCTTAGGAGGCGAACGCTCTATCCTGCTGAGCTACGAAGACATATACAAAATCAATAGTTTTAAGTGGAAACATCTCAAAGATATTTTATATTGTACTCTAAAAAAACAATTTTGTCAACCCTAAATTTTGCGCAGTGCGTGCCAATGTCATTAACTTAATGTGGTTAATAAACGAAAAACGATGTCGAGACTGTCGCACTTTTGTCCAAACTTTCCGGAGCAAAGCATCATATTAAGGTTAAGGCGGATATGGATGAACTGGATCTCACAAGAGGATGCCATGAGGCATTTTCAGAGGTTCCCTAAAGATAATGAACCCCGTCAGAGTACAGCACCGAGATGGTGTTATGCTCTGACGGGGATTTGTTCTATCATGATTTATTTCTTACAGATAAGCAGATGTTCCTCTCCCATATCATAATACAGCGAAAGACCGCCGCCGGGGAAATTACCGCCGGGGAAGCTGCCTCCGCCGAAGGAGTTTCTTTCACTCTTTGAATCATTTTCTGAGCCTGTCAGTGTCGAGGTGGTCTTTTTGATAATTATGCGTGTCCCCGCGGAAAGACCGTTTCCCTCTGCCGAACATACCGAAATAGCTTTCTACCTCCTGAACGCTTATGTTCGTGAGAGATACCATTGACGGCATCATGCCTTCCGCGATGTCACTTACATCAAGAGTCTGTGAAAGAACAGTGTTGCCCTCTGAATAGGAAACCGTTGACAGTCCGAGAGAAGTTTTTTGTTCCGACGCTGATGAAGACTTTGCATTGGTCACAGTGCTTTCCGCAGACGCCGTATTACTGTCAAGCAGAGCATCGACTCCGGTAAAGGCAGCAGCTCCCGATGCGCCGAACAAAAGACCGCACAGTATAAAAGTACATACCTTTCTGGCAAAGCCAGTTTTTTTCGGAGCAGGTGTTTTTATTTCCTCATAATAATTGTTCATTTTGTTTACAATATCAATTATATGTACCAAGTTAAACTGTACTTTAAAATATTTAAATTTCTTTTAAGATTTCTCTTATCGTCTGCATTGACAGATCGACAGAGGCTATCTCGTCCGCGCATCTTTTCAGTTCTTTTTTTATAAGTCCCTCACATGAAACTGATTTCTTGTATTTCAGCTGATGTTCAAGCGTTGCCCAGAAATCCATAGCTATCGTTCTTATCTGAATTTCTGCAGGCAAATTTGTTTTGATAAGACGGATACGCAGATGAATGCTTCTGTATCCGTTGGGTTTGGGATGGGAAAGATAATCCTTCTTTTTTATTATCTCTATCTCGCTGCTGCCTTCAAGTGCGGCGACAATAGCGAAAACATCACTTGCAAACGAGTATATTATCCTCATTCCGACAGCATCGTAAATATTGCTGATCGCCGATAAGCCGTTGATCGGAAAACCGTGTTCCCTGAGCTTTTTTATGGCGCTGTCGGGCTTTTTGATGCGTGAACAGTAATAGACTATCGGCTGAACATCCTCGTCTGTTTCGCTTTCGGTTTTTATTTTTTTTGCCATCGCTTCAAGAATGTTTTGTGTTTCCCTGAGTTTTTGATAATTATTTCCGTAAAAATCCTCGTAAGTCATAATGCGCCTCCTTTTGATGGTATTATACGCCGGAAATCTTAAATACAGTTAAAAAAGAAGCAAGCATTTCTGCTCACTTCCTGAAATTATGTGGTATTATTTTTTTGGCGCGCCGGTAACTTCTTTATGTTTTGTATGACTCCTCCTGTCGGCTTCGCCGACATACCCCTCGGAGAGGGGGACTAAGGCTCCCTTTTAGTCCGTTACCTTTATATATTCATCAGCCTTCGAGGGAGCTGTCGCAGCAGGCGACTGGGGGAGCGAAGGAAACCCCTCCGGTAACGGTGTCCTAAAGTAAAGGCTTTAAACTCCTCACTCCTGACTCAACTACGGCAGTCTGACCGTTATACTGAAATCCGTACCGTTCTTCGCTGCGGCGGAGATACTTCCTCCGTGTGCCTTCGTTATTGCCTTTGCGATGGACAGACCTATACCGTGTCCACCTGTCTCAGAATTTCTGGACATATCCGTTCTGTAAAAGCGGTCGAATATACGCGAAAGATCATCGTTTTTGATCGTGTCCTTTGTTTTATTACCTACACAAAGAACAGCCGCTTTTCTGTGCGTGGTAAGACTGAGAGTTATCGTGCTGTCTGACGGCGCATATTTCACGGCATTGTCCATCAGCAGTGAAACGAGCTGCCGCACCGAATCGGGAGAGCCGTTAAGCGTTATATCGGGTTCAACATGAATATCAAGCTCAATGCTTTTTGCAGCAGCAGGTGCGCGGAAAGAAGCTGCCGTTTCATTCACAAGATCGGACAGGGGAAAGTCTATCTTTTGCAGAGTATGTCCTGGCTCCTCCATTTTGGAGAGCAGGACAAGGTTGTTTGTCAGCTCTGTCAGATGTTTTGTCTGTTGCCGTATTTCGGTCAGTTCCTCAGTTTTTTTGTCCAGTTCAAGCAGATCGACATTGGCATTAATGATAGTAAGAGGCGTTTTGATTTCATGTCCGGCATCGGAAATAAAGCGCTTTTGCTTTTCATAGCTTTCAGCGATAGGGGCTACAATTTTTCCTGCTGTAAGAATGAAAGCAATAAAGACTACCACACAGCCTGCAAGTCCGACAACAATGCTGATCCACAAAAAGCTCATAAACGAATCTAATTTTCGTCCGCAATCAAGGAAGAGTATTTTCGTTCCGTTTTCGTCCGTTGTTTTATAATAGCGGAACTGGCCGATAAAACCATGTTCGCTTTTACTGTCCATAGACTTTTCGATATAATATTCTGCCGAAGCCTCATCGACAGAGACTATCCTTGAAAGATCAGATTGCTCAATCTCACCGTCCGATGATACTCTGACGGCCAAAAAGCGTGATTCATACGGTATTTCCG
>CACZSM010000248.1 GCA_902783815.1 uncultured Ruminococcus sp. | reverse complement strand
CAATGACGGTATTATCAACGGCGTTTACTATCTGAAGCTATCAGGACTTGACGAGCTGGACAGCAGCAATAATCATTATGTTTACAGGCTTGTCAATGCTTCGTACAACAATACTGTAATAGGTATTTTGTCTCAGCTTCCGTATGAGTACCAGAATTTGGATAACCTTTCCGGTCCCTTACAGGCAAGCGAATATCCCCGTCTGACAGCAGACCAGATCAATGCTATCAATGCTGCACTGAATTATTCGGTCAACGGCGAAAAAATGATGCTTACCTCAACTGCCAAAATGACTGAGGCAAGTATCTGGATGGATCGTGTTGAAGTAAGGATAGGCTATACATACAATAACAACTGGAACCTCAAGGATTTTCAGGAAAGGCTGAAAACAGGTCTGGAAAGTGCACATACATTTACATTCAGGAATGACGATATTGTTCAGCAAGCTACGAACAACTGGCTCACTATGCTCCCGGCGCAGTATGAGAGCAGTTCGGCAGGCAACCATGTCCAGTCAAACAAATCAAATGTTGTCGATCTGCAAAACGCCAAGTACAGAACTCACGACAATTCAAACCCTCTTGAATTTGAGTGGTTTGCAGGCGTATATAAGGCAGTATATGATAAAAATAATGACACTACAGGTGATTACGACCGCTACTATGCCGTTCAGGAAAAGCCTACGATTTCAAATACTTCCCTCGGTGACAGACTGTCTGATGTTACCTTTACTAATACCCGTATCGGTATCGTGAACTATCATATCAATCTTGACTGGAAGGTCGGTTCAAGACTCGATGAAATGAGGGAAATCACCGTAAAGATTATGGCAGATTACGGTGACGGTCATCCCCAGGCGGTAATGATACCGGTTGAGGGGCAATCCGATCACTATACCGATCAGATTAATATCACACTTCAAAGCGGTGTGAACGATTACTATATCACCAACCTTCCCAAGTACACCAATACCGGTAAGATCATAAAGTATTCGATTGAAGAGGTAAAGATCAACGGCACTCAGATCGTCAACAGCAAGTGTACACTTGATTATGATGAGATCTATGCCGAGATAGAGGAAAAGCCGTATCAGGTAAATCAGAAATCCAACAGCGATGACCTTATCCCTGTGGTTATTACAAACACCTTCAAGGGCACTACCGATTTTACTGTCAACAAGATCTGGAAGGACAATACGAATAAAGAATATACGCGTTCCGACCTCTATATCAATCTGTATAGATATTCTACCGATCCTGCTAAGGCAAATGATTTGGATGAATCTATATTTCTTGACCACAAGTGGCAGAAGAAAACAGATGATTACGAGAATTTCTGGTCATTCAACTTTGACGGACTGGATAAGTATGATGATAAGGGTTACAGATATGAATATTATGTTCGGGAAAATACTGATACTCTGAAAACTAATGACTATGCTACTTATTATGAAAATGCTCATCACATGAAGGCGCAGGGCAGTAATAATAAGACATATAATTCCAATGACGCAATATTTGAGATACCGCAAGCGGATTATCCTGAGGGAAACAATACACTTACCCTGACTATCAGCGGACTTGATGCAGAGGATGTTTTCTATTCCGGTGCATCTGATACTGACAATGATTATGATTATCGTATCAGGGATATCCACGGCGGTGAGATAGCTGCAAATGTTGCAACGTGTTCTAAGGGCACTGCCGGAGCCGACGGCAAGCTCACAGTTACCGTTAGTATAATAAACCCCGGTACTGCCGATAAATTCCGTTTCCGTTTACAGCGTAAGCGTAATTATCAGGGAGAAGACAAATATAAGGATGTCCCTGACTACTTTGATATCACTAATATCGATCACTTTGCTTATGATGGCAAAGAAGGGACGGTAAATAATAATGTAACCTTCTATGGAAGGGCTTACGATAACGGTACCATTACAAATAAGCTTGAAGGTAC
This sequence comes from uncultured Ruminococcus sp., assembly GCA_902783815.1. GTDB lineage: Bacteria > Bacillota > Clostridia > Oscillospirales > Acutalibacteraceae > UBA1213. The sequence goes on along the minus strand of CACZSM010000248.1, from coordinate 1,915 downwards.
TGAAGAGATAAAGGTCAAAAAGCTGTGGAATAATATATCCGAAGATTTTGAAGATTATAACTATCCAATAGCTGATGTATTCCTTTATGCGAATATCCCGGAAAAAGCAGATGCCGGCGATTATGCAGAAGATAAAACTCAATATGCAAAGGGCAGTGCGTATGAAGCAAACTCAGCAGCACAAACGGAATTCCCTAATGGCTGGGGATTTGAAAACGGCGGATATACTATTCTTGGCGGAGATAATAACAGCGAGGAAGCTCTCGGCGAACTGATGAACATTCTGCAGATAAGCTACAGAGCAGGTTCTTCTAATGCCGGAGAAACTGAGGAATTCTCGTTTACCGGAAAGAGAGTCATACAGAAGGACAACAATGGTAAAATTCTATATAAAGACGATACTGACTATGTTTCTTTTGATAATAATGGAGCATATGACGGCACAGGTTTGTCATCGCTTCCCAGATATGACGATAACGGAGCCAGGATCGATTACAATGTCAGGGAAAGAGCGATAAACGGCTATACCTACCGTATCAGTGGCGACACTATCATCAATGAGTACAATGGCGGTGACAGTGTTCAGGTCAAGGTCAGCAAAACATGGGAGAATATGAACGCTGATATGGTTTATCCGACAATCACATTCAAGCTTTATCAGTGTTATGTCGGTAAAGAGAATGAAAATGATACATATAATAAGCTGTTGACTTACCGTACCTATACAAAAACCTTCCATAACACCGACTGGGAGCATAAAGACGGTCAAGGCAATTCTTTAAACCGTATCGAATACATTTTCGGCGGAGAAGGAAGCAAAGAAAAGCTGTACCGCTTTGCTCCGACAGGCGAAGAATTCTTCTATTATCTGACAGAAGAGCTTGTCGGCGCAGGCAAGCCCGGTGACAATGCTCAGACGACCGGTGATGTTATTTTCAAAAAAACATATACAGTAGATCAGAATGGAAATATTAATTTAGCCGGAGTTTATACTGAGGATAAGGCAAACGGAAATGTAGAGATCAACGATGAGCTTACAGGTCTTGGCTTTGAGTCAAATATAGATGAATCCGTTGACCTTTGCTTCCCGGCAGATCAGAGAACTGGTGTGTTCCGTGTTCCCAGCGTTCCCGGCGATCCCGGCGATCCCGTCAAGAGTGAGAATTATATCATTCAGGGGCTTCCCGCAAGCGAAAGCCACAAGGAGAATAATACTACGGTTACGCATAATTATATTTACAGTGTAGTATTGTGTAACGAAAACGGAAATACGCTCACAGGCACACAAAAGTATTCTGTTTCGCTCAATGCATCAACTCCGACAGATGGCAAGCTTACAGTGACCGTTACTAAAATTGAAAATAATACAGACAGCGTATATTTCAAGCTTGTCCGCCGACTGGATGGCGGTTCTGAGCAAGACAAAACTGTTACCAAAAAGTCTGACGGAAGTACGCTCTGGGCAGCAAAAACCAATGAGGATAATACCAGACCTCTTCATAAGGTCATTGATATTACAAACACCTACCATCCGGACGAAACCAATTACATGAGCAAGCTCACCATTGACAAGGCATGGGAGACCTTTGATGATAAGAACCCCCTGAATGTAGAGTTCAATCATGTAAGCAACTATTCCTTCAAGCTCAAGCGTTATGCCGCATACATCAAAGAGCAGGCTCTGTTCAAGCTGGATACAGGTACAACAAATGACGGTGTTCCTGTAATTGATATCACCAATGTATATAAAGATAATGATTTTGAAATAACCAATCCTCCTTTCACCAAAAAGGCTGATCTGACAGTTACACGCACTCAGGCTGCTGAGAATGATATTACCTTTACTCTCAGCAGGACTGCCGGCAGCGGCGGTGCTTCTGAATCACTGCCTGAGGAATATACGCTGAAAAAAGGT
>CACZSM010000247.1 GCA_902783815.1 uncultured Ruminococcus sp. | reverse complement strand
TATCCAGATCAAATATACCTACAATATCATCTGTTCTGACAGTCGTATCGCCGCCAAGGTGAAGATACATTTTCATTCCTCCGACTTACTTATCTTTCCTTCTGTTATCCTTACGATATTTTCAGCTTCTGTGATATTTTCACAGCAGGTTATAAACACCTGATTTCTATCCAGTTTTTTCAGCAGAAAATTTTTTCTTGACTGGTCAAGCTCACTCAGAACATCGTCAAGCAGTATTACCGGAGATTCTCCCTTTTCCTTTTCCAGTACTGCGGCCTCCGCAAGTTTAAGCGCAAGCACAGCAGATCTTTGTTGACCCTGAGAGCCGAAGCTTCTTGCTTCTTTTCCATTTATTTTTACTGACAGATCGTCCCTGTGAACTCCATAGGTCGTATATCCGCAGTATATATCGTCATTCTGATGACTTCTCAGAGCCTTAAGCATCATTCCGGCAATTTCATACCTGTCCATATACGGTTCGCAGCCGCATTTCATTTTATATTCTATTTCAAGATTTTCTTTTCCATCAGATATACCCTCATAGAAAGCCACCGCCTCCGGCATCAGTTTTTCAATATACCTGAATCTTTCAACAGCCACCAAAGCGCCTTCCTCTGCCAGTTTTTCATCCCATATTTCAAGAGTATCTTCAAGTTCCCTGTGTCTTGGGATATCCTTAAGCAGAGCATTTCTTTCGTTCAGTATTTTCTTATATTTCGACAGCATTGCAGCATATCTTGGTTTTATCTGGCACAAAGCGCCGTTAATAAAGCCTCTTCTTTCCTCCGGGCCATTTTTTATAAGCGTGAGATGATCCGGCGAGAAAACAACAGCGCAGAAATTTCCGACTATCTGGGACATATAGCTTTTTGGCACATCATTAAGTACAGCTCTTCTTTTTCCTCCGGCGATATCAATTTCAATAGTCTGTTCTCTTTCCTCGGAGTAGAAGTTAAGGAATATTCTTGAAATTTTTTCCCCGAAGGTTATCATTTCACTTTCCTTTGAACCCCTGAAGGATCTTCCTCCGGTAAATAGCCACAGACATTCTATCAGGTTAGTTTTTCCCTGTGCATTATTGCCGCATATGACATTTATTCCCTTTTCCGGATAAACAACAGCATTTTCGAGATTACGGTAATTTTCAAATCCGATGCTTTTTACAAACAAATCACTGCACCTCTATCATGGTGTCATCATATTCAGCTATATCGCCTTTTCTCAGTTTTTTTCCTCTCATTGTGCAGACCTCTCCGTTAAGCAGGACTTTTCCTCCCTGTATAACTACTTTTGCCTGTCCGCCCGTATCAGTACAACCTGTTGCTTTCAGAGCGTTATCAAGTCTTATATATTCTTCATTTTCATTTAGTTTTATTATTTCTTTTCTCATCTTGAAAGCCTCATCGGAAGCAGAAGGAACAAAAAGCTGTCGCCTTCTGTTGGTGTTATTGTCATAGGGTTAAGTGCCCCTGTCATTTTCAGCATTACCTCATCACTTTCAGTATGTCGGAAGGCATCAAGGAGGAAATTATTGTTGAATCCTATTTCTACCGGTTCTCCTTGTATTTTTGCATTTATCTGGTCTGTTGCCTTTCCGAGAGGTGTTTCACACGATGTTCTTATCGTATCGTTATCTATATAGCAGCGTATAGGACTTTTCATCTTATCTGTAAGAAGAAGTGACATTCTTTCAACTGTTTTTATTATACTATCTGTATTTATTCTTATTTCAGTTGTACAAACTTTTGGTATTGATGCTCTGTAGTTCATAAATTCTGCTTCTATAAGTCTTGTTATAACTGAATAATTTTCTATTTTGAATATGATATGTCTGTCACTGGCAATCATTTCCACTATATTTGTATTTTCATTTATCAGCTTTGAAACTTCCAGCAGTGATTTTCCTGGTACGATAAATTCCTTTTCGCCGTCATAATCTATTTTTTCTGTTCTTAATGCAAGTCTGTATCCGTCAACAGATACTATTCTTATAGTTTTATCCTTTATTTCAAAGAGTGATCCCTTATGTGCTGGTTTAGTATCCTTATCTGAAACTGCATATATAGTCTGTCTTATCATGCTTGAAAGTGTTTCACCGTCTATTTGTATTGTATCGCTGTTTTTTATCAGAGGAAGTTCCGGATAATCTGATGCCGGCATTCCTATTATCTTATAATCTGCATTTCCGCTTTTAAGATATACTATATTTTTTTCATTTACATCTATAAGTATTTTATTTTCAGGCATTCTTCTTAATATCTCTGAAAACAGTTTTGCCGGTATTACTGCTTCCCCATCCTCTTTTATATCAGCCTCAAGAGATGTATTTATGCAGATATCGAGATCATATCCGTAAAGTGTTATTACTCTGCCTGCTGCTTTTACTAATATTCCTTCAAGCGCAGGTGTTGTTGACTTTACAGAAACAGCTCTTTGAACATTTAAAACTGCTTCTGTCAGCTTAAGACGGTCACATTCAAATTTCATTGGTTTCAATCCTCTTTCGTTTAATTAATGACAAGAAAAGAAATATTATAGTAGGTAGGAGTAGGGGCGGTTGAAATGTTGAATTCCTGCTCAGACATTCTGTTTAACAGGAAATTCATTATTCTGTGATTGTTGATAATCAGTTTGTCATATGTTATAACTCATATGACTTTTTTATTTTATCAACATACCTGTTGAATCATGTTGGTGAATTGTTGAATAAAAGTTAAATATCCGGGACAGGAAAAATTTTGTTTTTCAACAGGAAATGTTAAATTGTTGAATAGATTTCAACCGGTATTTTGATCATCTGTCCCTTATATTTTTTATGATATCCTCTACTGTTGATTTGAGTTTAGGATCCCTTTCCATATTCTTTTCTATCTGTTTGAGAGCATATACTATCGTGGAATGATCTCTTCCTCCGAACTCATCTCCGATAAGGTTCATAGACATTCCCGTTATTTCTCTTACTGCATACACAGCTATTTGTCTTGCATTTGATATATTGGAATTTCTCTTTGAGGATCTTATATCATCCCCTGTAAGGCCGAAATGTCTTGCGACCTCCTCTATTATCATTTCTACTGTAAGCGGAGGCGGCTGATCGTTATTCAGTATTTCCGAGATAGTTTTTTGTGCTACATTTATCGTCACCTTATCGCCGTAGAGCTGATTTTTAGCCTTCAGCTTCTTTACAACTCCCTCAAGCTGACGGATATTGGTTTTAAGTCTTGTTGCAATATACTCGATAACATCATCCGGAAGATTTATCTCCAGCAGTTCAGCCTTTCTTCTTATTATTGCAATTCTTGTTTCAAAATCCGGCGGCTGTATATCAGCAATAAGTCCGGATTCAAAGCGGCTGCGGAGTCTGTCCTCAAGGGTTTTAATTTCCTTTGGCGGACGGTCAGATGTAAGGACTATCTGACTTTTTGATTCATACAGGGTATTGAAGGTATGGAAGAATTCCTCCTGAGTAGCCTCCTTACCTCCTATGAACTGTATATCATCCACAAGCAGCACATCTGCCTTACGGTATTTCTGTCTGAATTCGCTGTTATTATTTTTGCGTATAGCCTCTATCATTTCGTTGGTAAAATCCTCGCCCTTGACATAAACTATAGCCTTTTCCGGACTTGTTTTAAGAATTTCATTTCTTATAGCGTACAGCAAATGAGTTTTCCCAAGACCCGAATTTCCATAGATAAAGAGTGGGTTATATGCTCTTCCCGGATTTGCTGCCACGGCAAGTGAAGCCGCATGAGCGAATTTATTTGATGAGCCAACGATAAAAGTATCGAAGGTAAATTCATAATCCGCATCGACTATACTTTCAGTGATATCCTGTTCTCTTGATTCAGATTCATATGGTACTGTAAATACTATTTCTATTCCCTCGCCGAATACGCTTGCAAAGGCATTATTGAGAAGAGGCATATAACCTCTCAGCAGAGTCTGTCTGTGAAAGTCTGCCGGAACCATCAAAATTGCCTTACCCTCAGCAAAATCCATTTTTACAGGTTCGATTTTTTTTATCCAGGTATCATAAGCAACGCCTGAGATATGCTGTTTACAGTATTCAAGGACGAGTTCCCATGCTTCATTGAACGAATCCATAAAATCATTCTCTCCTGTTCCTCAAATTTTTTTAACTTCCCGTTTCAGGGAGACACATTGAGTGCTGATCTGAAAAAAATATAGACATCACCATGAATGAGCAGATATAGGATACAAAAAAACGAATATCGCCGGACTGTCATAGGGGAACCTCTGAAAGCCCCATAATATTTGCAGACAAGTCCGGATTATAGTGATCTGTCACAATGAAATTCAAACAGAGAATATACCGGCACTATATCATGTAAAGGTCATTCATAGTATTTTAGTTATAATATATGACAGACTTTTCACAAATACTGAAACACAGCTTTGTATAACAGGAGCAAAATCCCCCCACTGCGGTCTGTCATCCATCAGCAAACACTTATACAAGATTAATTATAACACATAACTCTATATATTTCAAATCATATTTCAAATCTTTTTCTTATCTGTTGATTTTTTCAACATCTTGCAGATAAATGGTTGAAAACTTGGTATTTTTTCAAAAAATCCTTTTGTTTTCTGATAAATTTAAAAGTTTTTGTTGACACGGGATGTGTTTATAGGTTATAATTTTACGGTGCAGGATTATATCTTGAGCATTAGTTTTTCAGGTTTTGTGCTATCGAAAGGAGGAAATTTTTATGCTGAGAACTTATCAGCCAAAAAAGCTCCATAGAAAAAAGGAGCATGGTTTCAGAAAAAGAATGTCAACATCTAACGGTCGCAAGGTGCTTGCCCGCAGAAGAGCTAAGGGCAGAAAAAGACTTTCATACTGATTTTGCAGTATGTTGTCTGTTCTGCGTCAGCGACTTGTGATATGGGGCGGAAGGTTTGGTGATTTTTTTGAGTGATATCGTCACTTTGAAAAGAAATAATGACTTTCGCAGACTTTACGCTAAAGGTCGGTACTTTACTTCTTCTGTTCTTGTTACCTATGTTATGAAAAATAAGTACAGAAATGTCAGGATCGGCATTACTGCAAGTAAGAAAATCGGAAAGGCCGTTATGCGGAACAGATCACGCAGACTTATCAGAGAGGCTTTCAGACAGATCTCGGATGAGGTCGGTATCGGATTTGATATAGTTTTTGTTGCAAGGGGTAAAACTCCCTATGTGAAAAGCTATGATGTTCTGCGTGCTATGAAAAAAGAGCTGAAAGAGGCGGGTGTTTTGAGGTGAAGCGCCCGCTTATTTGGCTTGTTCGTTTTTATCAGAAACATATTTCGTCAAAAACGCCTCCTTGCTGTAAATACTACCCTACCTGCTCTAACTATGGTATAGAGGCAATATCCCGTTTCGGTGCAGTGAAAGGTACTGCCCTCACTGTATGGAGGATTTTGCGCTGCAATCCGTTCTCTAAAGGCGGATTTGATCCTGTTCCGGAAAAAAAGATTAAGGAATTCAAGCGCATAGACTGGTTTAATAAAAAATAAGGACGCAAATTTTCTTTGAAATGGTTTTTTGTAGTTTCCTGTTATTTTGGTGCGCGTATGTACAGATTCCGGTCGGTAAAAATATGAAATGTTATGGATGTCCTCGGATGTTCCGACAATTGGTATTTAGTGGTACTGACTGCGGAAGCTGAAAGGATGAAGGGAATGATTCGGTTTAATGGAAATTATCTTTAATGCCCTGGGTGGCATTTTCGGCTATATACTCTGGTTTGCTTTCTATCTTGTAAAGAATTTTGGTATAGCAATAATTATTTTTACTTTTATTGTTAAAATTTTACTTTTCCCGTTCTCTATAAAACAACAGAAATCAATGGCTTCAAATGCAAGAATCCAGGAAAAACAAAGAGAATTGATGGAAAAATATAAAGGCGACAGGGCTAAGGCTAATGAGGAAATATCTAAGCTCATGGAAAAGGAAAATGTCAGCCCTACAGCTGGATGTCTGCCTATGATCGCACCTATGTTCGTTATGTTCGGAGTATGGTATGCGGTAAGAAATCCTCTTACTAATGTACTCCATATCGCTTCTGACAAGGTTACTGCCGCTATGAACAGTATATCCGGTCTGCCGGGTCTTGGCGCAAGTATTAACAGTCAGTATGGTGAGATCAGTATTGTAAAGTATTTTGAGGCTCTGCAAAAATATCTCGTGAATGAAAACGGTAATTCTCTGTTTACTCAGAATGAAACTTCAAATATTATAGATTTCAGCAAGGGCTTCGATTTTCTTGGTCTGGATCTTCTCGCAACTCCGAGCCAGAGCCCTTTCAGCTCTATGCTGTGGCTCATACCTGTGCTTAGCTTTGTTACCTATGTGCTTAGTATGCTGTTTATGCAGAAAATGAATGGTACTAAAATGCAGGGCTGTATGGTGCTTATGATATTCGGTATGCCTCTGTTTTCCGCTTGGATCGCTTACAGCGTTCCGGGTGCCGTTGGTTTCTACTGGATCGCTTCTACTGTTCTTGGTTTCGTTCAGTCGCTTATTATGAATAAGTTTTACAGCCCCAGTATCATGGAGGCTAAGGCTGAGGCTCAGAGAGTGCTGCTCAGAAAAGAACAGGAAGCTAAATATGATTTTATTGATGTTCCTGACTATGTTTCTCCTTCACAATTGCAAAAGGATATTGATGCTGGCTCAAAACAAAAGGGTAATAAGTCCGGAAGCAGTAAGAAAAAACAAAAAAGAACTAATAACGACTTCAGCAGCTATCAGGATAAGAAAAAAATTTGAGAGGATGAATGGAAATGATAAAGGAAGTAACCGTTACTGCGGATTCTATCGAGGAAGCTACTCAAAAGGCTAAGGTTCAGCTTGACTGCGATGATATTCAGGTAGAAATACTGCAGCAGCCTGAAAAGAAAAAGTTTGGTCTTTTCGGAGGCAGCCCAGCTATTATAAGAGCTTTTGTTGAATTGACTCCACTTGATTCGGCTCAGAAATATCTTAAAAATATACTTGCTAAAATGGGTATTGTTAATTATGAAATGTCCGCTGAGGAAATTGAGGGCGGCGCAGTTATCAGTATCGACGGTGAGGATGTTGGCTTTATTATAGGTCACAGAGGTGAAACTCTCGATGCTTTGCAGTACCTTACTGGCCTTATTGCAAATCATGTTGATAATGAATATTACAGAATTTCTATCAATATAGGCAATTACCGTGAAAAAAGAGAAAAAACACTGGAAATACTTGGCAGAAAACTCGCTTTCAAGGCTTGTAAGACAGGTATGAAAACCTCTCTTGAACCTATGAATCCTTATGAGAGAAGAATAATCCATACCGCTGTCCAGAAGGTAAGAGGCGCTATTTCCTGGAGTGAGGGCGAAAATTTACAGCGCCATGTTGTAATTGGTCCTGACCCGGATCATAAGCCGTCCTATGGAAGAGATAAGGGTGGATATAAGGGTAAAAGAAGCAGTAATTTCAGAAGCGATGGCTCCTATACTAAAAGACCTCGTTCAAGCGGTTATCAGAGAAGACAGTACAGTGAGGATGAATCACATCCGCAGGACAGTATGTTCAGCTCATTTGAACATGACAGCGCTTCTGAAAAGGTAAGAGAAAGCATCAACGAAAGACCTGATATGACACTTTATGGTAAAATTGATGTGAAAAAATATTCAGATAGTTCTGAAAATTAATATTTTTACAAGCGTAATAAAAGACCAGTGGATTATTTTTGATTCGCTGGTCTTTTTGTAATATGATATTTTACATTTTTTATATGATTGGATGTTGATAT
>CACZSM010000246.1 GCA_902783815.1 uncultured Ruminococcus sp. | reverse complement strand
GGTGCGTGACCGCACTGGACAATTTCGCGATAGTCGCTCGCTTCGCTCCGCTCTGACCAGCAAACGAAAATTGGTCGAGCGCGGTCTTTCTTTATTGGCATAGGTTACACACTTTAGATACTATTAGAATCATCACATTTAACTTTTAACATTTAATTTTTCAAATAACTCCACACTCAAATGGTTTCACAGTAATCATAAATGAAAGACCTCATAATCTTTTTCGGAAGAAAAGGAATCAGCTAAGCCATTGGTAATTGTGATGCTGCCGTCTGAAGAAATAAGTATCAGATCGAAGCTGTCGCTGTTTTCGCTCCAGAATTTCAAAGCGGCGTCTTTGCCCATGACAAAACAAGCTGTTGAAAGTGCATCTGCAAGCATACCATCCTCACTTACAACGGTTACAGAACGAAGTCCGTTATCAGCGGGATAACCTGTACGGGGATCCATAATGTGATGATAATGTTTTCGGGATTTTTCGTCAACGAAGAATCTTTCGTAGTCTCCGGAGGTTATGACGGCTTTATCTGATACAGTTACTATTCCCGGAAAACTATTCTGAGAATCAGGATTATCCGGATCAGTTATTCCACATCGCCATTTTGTACCGTCGGGCTTATTATGGTAGCACTGGACATTGCCGCCGAGCGAAACAACGCCTGAATTTATGCCATACTCATCAAAGATATCCATAATTTTTGAGCTTGTATAGCCCTTTGCGATACTTCCGAGGTCTATACCCTGACCTTTTCCAAGAGTAAGAAAGTTATTGGAAAGCTGTATTTTATCCGTACCGCAGAGCATCAGAGTATCTTTTACAGACAGATCATCCGGCAAAGCAGGAGTATCAGTTGTAAAGCCCCAAAGCTCCATAAGAGGATAAACGGTGATATCATAAGCGCCGTTTGTAGAGTAATAAAGCTCTATAGCTTTTTTTACCATAATAAGGGCATCCTCGGAGAGAGTACCTTTTCCGTTATGGTTAAGAGCGTAAATTTCGCTTTCGGGAGATTCGGCAGAAAGCAGCTTATCAAGTCTTGTTATCTCATCTACAGCGGCTGAAACAGCTTCCTTAGCCCTGTCTCCGGCGGCGGTAACAGTCATATAGGTATCCATTGCAAAGATTTCTTTTGTTTCGGTATTTGCCCCATGCAGAGTACCCGTAATTTTACCTGTTTCCGGGTCGAAGGTACAGCCGCAGAGAATAATTGACGCAGCGGTGATAGAAGCAAGAAGTTTTAATAATAATTTCATATTATTCTCCTGACGAGTGATTTGTAAGATTTTCGGGTATGCGTTTTATGAGAATAGAGCCGGCAATACCGATCAAGACACCTGAAGCGGCGCCTGTAAACCAGAGTATCAACAGGTACCATCCCAGACCGGCAGTTTTCAGCCATAGCATAGCAACAAGTATCTGACCGACATTATGAGCAACGCCTCCGGCGGTACTTACGGCAGTCACGGAGAAGAGGCTTAATTTTTTGAGAGCGATCATGCAGACGGAAGAAAGCATACCACCAGCGAGACTGTAGATCATAACGGACGGGCCGCCGAACAAAAGGGAGAGCAGAACGATCCTGATAATATTCAGTGACATAGCGCTGCCGCTGCCAAGTCTGTAGAGAGAAAAAACCACTACAATATTGGTAAGTCCCAATTTCATACCCGGAAGGGCAAAAAACGGAGGGATAACAGATTCGACATAGCTAAGTATCATAGCCGCAGCGACAAGAACGCCGTAGAGGGCAATTTTTTTAGTATTTGTGGAATTTTTTTTCATAGCGAGTACCTTATCTCACGATAATATCGGGGTAATTATTATCCTGAATGTTGCCGGAAATCTGCACAACGATCCTGTGCGGCAGACATATTACAGACTGACCTGTTTTACATATTTTTCCCATTTTCACGCAAAGACAATCAGGGCAGTCAGCATTTTCTATCCAAGCCTGACCGCCGCTGATAACGAGATGATTAGTACCGCCAATTCCTTTTATATCGGTTTCCATTTCCGAATAGAGAGAATATGAAGCGATGATATTACCGTCAACAGAAACCTGGACAAATGAGCCATTTTTTTCAGTAAGGAGAACGGCAGCGGCTATTACTGCACCGATAAGGAGAATTCCGACAATCAGCAGAATATCATTTTTACGATTATGTTGTTTCATACAAAAAGCACTTTCTGTCTGTAAAAATCAGTCTGATCGAGTGGTCAGACGGGGATATGGAAATTATGACATTCTCCGGGGGTCGCTGTATTCCGGATCCTGCCACGGCAAAACATAGCTGGACTCAGTTTGTTGTTTTTCCGACCGAGTGGATCTTTGACTTCCGGCTACATTGTATGCGAGCAAAAAGCCGAAAAAGCTAAGTACAATAACCCATATTATTACTGCTGTCATTATTCCGGTTTTACTTTGCATAGACCTGCTTTCAGAGGCAAAAATTATATCGCCGCCGATAGGGTCAACGAAAAAATCCGCTTCTTTAGGGAATGAATTATCTGAACCTCTTTCAAGATCAACAGTTCTTATCTGCCATCTGCCGTTTACATTTACTTTATATTTCGGAAGATATGTATAGTAGTACATAGAAGAAGTAAAGGAACTATGTCTGGAGCGGCGATGTCTTATTTCCTTGCGACCTGCAAAAGTGCCGTGTGAGAACACATTACAATTACGGCGCTTCCGGGCGTTGTCCTCTTCCAGAAGTACGGTTATCAAAGCTGGCATTACTATCATTGTAAGTACGGCAGCAGCAAAGAATACTATTCTGAAAATAGTGACCATGATATCCGCATTTCCACTATGATAAACAACAGCATCTCTTGCCTCTATTCCGAACATTAATGCAGCTATTACGAGAACTACTGAAATTGTCGCTGAAAAAACAACAATACTTGATCTTTGGGTTGTTCTCGGAGGCATATCTATTTCTTCAACACGGTTGTATGGCATATTGTTATAAGGAGCCGGCTGAACATAGCCTCCCGGTGCGCTCTGTGGACCGTTGTAAAAAGGGTCTTGCTGATACTGTCCCTGCTGATCGTTATAGAATGGGTCATTCATATCGAAATTATTATTCATGTTAAACTCCCTCATAGTAATGTATGACGGCTTATTATCCGCCGTATATTCATGACAGTATTAACTTCACTTTATTTTATATACAGTTTTTGCATTTTCGGCAGTTTGTCTGATAACCTCTTCAGCGGAAACCTCCCATATTTCCGCGACCTTTTGTGCGGTATATGCAATATACGATGAGTCATTCCGCTTTCCCCTGAATGGTACGGGCGCAAGATACGGACAATCAGTTTCAAGAACCAATCTGTCATGCGGTACAGCGGAAACGACTTCCACAGCCTTTCGTGCATTTTTGAAGGTTATAACGCCTCCGATACCGATGTACATTCCAAGCCGAACAAGCTCCGCTGCCATTTCTGCGCTTCCTGAGAAGCAGTGCATTATTCCCTCAGGACGATACTTCCGCATAAAATCCATCATATCTCCATGAGCCTCCCTGTCATGGATATTGACAGGCATATCAAGCTCCTGTGCAAGCTCCAGCATACGGCGGAAAACCTCTTTCTGGATATCAGCCGGAGTATCATAATAGTAATCAAGACCGATCTCGCCAATTGCAACAGCTTTCGGATGCTTTGCAAGCCTGCGTATTTCCTCGATATCGCTTTCGCTGACCTCTTTAAGATATTCCGGGTGCAGACCTACTGCGGCATATACGCCGTTAAAGCGCTCTGCAAGTTCTATACTGAACTGAGAGGTTTTTACATCCGTACCCTGGTTGACGATATTGCTGACAGTTCCCGACAGTATTTTTTCAAGCAGATCATATCTGTCCTCATTGAAAGCGGTATCATCGTAATGTGCATGGGTATCAAAAATCATAATTTATTGTCATCTCCGTTTTTTTCATCTGATATATCCGTTGTTTCTTTCTGATAGCCTGTGTAATACTCAGGTGGTCTGTATGTATATGCTTCGGATGTTTTTCCCATGGACTTATAGGAATTATGCAGCATTATTGTCGGCGCTATTGAGGACAGAAGAATCATCAGTATCCATGTCAGTATAAAGTACAGCACCAGTTCAAAAAATCTGTCGGATATAAGCATTTCATGCTTGATGTTTTCTGTCATATATCTGCTCGGCAGAGC
>CACZSM010000245.1 GCA_902783815.1 uncultured Ruminococcus sp. | reverse complement strand
CAGATTGTATCAAATGAGCGCTGTAAACCTGACGGTTTTCAAGCGAATTTGGTGCAAGATGACGGAAAAGATGCAAGCAAGACAGGTGCTGAGCCGGCGGAGTGCCTCCGCTGTCGATTAAGTTCCCGGAACATAAATGTCACCGAAACAAAATGACTTATGATACCTTATCGGCACCGGCAGCTTGCCGGGCGTGATTTATTCAGTGATTCCTTAAATATAGTGGTGTAAAAATCCGGCATAGTCTGCAACAGACCATGCCGGAAAAATAGTATTTATAGTTATTTAAGCACACTTCTGAGAAAATCTCTCAGACGCTCATTTCTTGGAGAATCAAACACTCTTTGTGGAGTTCCGTCCTCTTTGATTTTACCCTCATCTATGAAAATGACCCTGCTTGAAACTTCCTTTGCAAAGCCCATTTCATGTGTAACAACTACCATTGTCATTCCTGCATTTGCAAGGTCTTTCATTATATTGAGTACCTCATTTACCATTTCCGGGTCAAGAGCAGAGGTAGGCTCGTCAAAAAGCATAACATCAGGATCCATTGCAAGAGATCTTGCAATTGCAACTCTTTGTTTCTGACCTCCGGAAAGCTGTGCCGGGTACATATCCGCTTTATCGGAAAGTCCTACACGCTCCAGAAGACTCATAGCCTTTTCCTCAGCCTGAGTTTTCGTCATAAGTTTAAGCATGACAGGTGCGTGCATGATATTCTTCTTTACAGTCATATTGTTAAATAGATTGAACTGTTGGAATACCATTCCGATCTTTTCACGAACAGCCCTTTCATCAGTACCCTTTGCAGTAATATCCTGACCTTCAAAGAATATTTTACCGCTTGTCGGTACTTCAAGGAGGTTCAGCGAGCGGATGAAGGTTGACTTTCCGCATCCGGAAGGGCCGATGATAGAGATGACCTCACCTTTTTTTATCTCCATAGAGATATCATTCAGGACGACATTATCACCGAAAGCCTTAACAAGATGCTCTACTCTGATGAGCGTTTCCCAGGTCTCATATTTTTTCTTTTCGGTTTTATCGCTCATTCTTTTTCAGCTTCCTCTCCATTAAAGATACAAGTGATGATAGACCGATCACTATTACAAGGTAGATAAGTGCAACTGCGATCAGCGGCATAAAGGCATCGTAGGTTATTCCTCTGATGAGGTCGCCGCCTCTTGTAAGATCGGCAAGACCGATAAAACCGGAGACAGAGGTTTCTTTCAGAAGGGAGATAAACTCATTTCCGAGAGCCGGCAGAACATTTTTGAATGCCTGCGGAAGTATAATAGTTGTCATAGTAGTGGAGAATTTAAGGCCAAGGCTTTTGCCTGCCTCAAACTGTCCGACATCAATTGACATGATACCGGAACGCACAACTTCAGCAACATAAGCCGAGGAGTTTATTCCGAAAGCGATTATAGCAACGAGAACCTGATCTATATCGGATGAAGCAAATATAACGAAGTAGATGATCATAAGCTGTATAGAAGCCGGAGTACCTCGGATAACGGTGATATACAGCTTTGCCAGCAGGTTCAGGAATTTAGCAGAACCGTTTTTATCGTGTGCTACCCTGACGATAGCAAGCAGGAACCCGAATATAAGACCCAGTATCATTGCAAACAGAGTTATGATAAGGGTGTTTTTAAGACCGTTAAGAAGCAGCTTATAGCGGTTATCCTTGATAAAGTTCGTATAGAACCTATCCTGGAGCGACGGTTTTTCGGAGGTGCTTATACTGCTTTCCGAGCTGCCGTCGTCAGAATTTTTATCAGAGGTAAATGTCCTTGCGCCGGAGGCTGTAGTGCAGTAATCCTCATCATTGAGGCTGTCTGCCGCACCGACTGCTATAACTGCTGCTGCAGCGATACACAGCAGAACCGAACACATGACCGCTGCTGCTATTAACCTTTTGATCAGCTTCATTTATTTTTTTATCCTCCGTGGTGGCAGAAAGTGTTTTAGTGCAAATAAAACGGGGATACATTATTCCTTAACAAGCATAACCTGCTTTGAGTGAGCATAAGTCTCAGTGAAGTTGATCTGCTTCTTTCTCTCATCAGTAACAGTAAAGCCTGAGAAGCCGATATCAGCCTTGCCTGAATCCACAGCCGGAATGATAGAATCAAACTTCATATCCTGTATTTCAACGACCTTGCCGAGCTTGTCAGCAATAGCGTATGCGATCTCTATATCAATACCAACTATGCCCTCTCCCTCATGGTACTCATAGGGTGGGAAGTCTGCGCTTGTAGCGAGTTTGAGCTTTTCGCCGTCAGTAACGGTTTGAGTATAGTGGTAGCTGCCAGCCTCTTCGCCCTCATCCGGGATATAGCTCTTTACGATCTTATCAAGAGTACCGTCGTCTTTGAGTTCCTTGAGAGCTGTATTTACACTTTCGAGCAGATCAGGCTGTGATTTTGCGATAACAGCTGCATAATCCTCATCTGTAAGCTCCTTGTCAACGATCTTAAGACCCTCATTTTTTGCAGCAAAGGCCTTAGCTGGCTGCTCATCAATGATAAGGCAGTCTATTTTGTTCTGGTTCAGAGCCAGTACAGCCTCCGAGTAGGTATTGAAGTTGATGACCTGACCGCCCTTATCAGGGTCAATATAATCTTCTGCGATAATAGCGCCTGTTGTTCCGTTCTGAACGCCGAGCTTCTTATCCTTAAGGTCATCCTCACTTGTTATCTTACCGCTGTCGCTGTCAGACTTGGACTCATCGGCAGAAGTGTCAGATGCTGTTGAAGCTGTTGAAGCTTTCGATTCAGTTGAAGAATTGCTGTTTGTCTGGTTGCAGCCTGCAAAAGCTGCTGCTGAAATAGCCAGAGCTGCAAGTAAAGCTAAAACTTTTTTTGTTCTTTTCATAAAGATCTTCTCCTCTAAATAATATTTTTCGGCACAAATACCGACAACTTCATCATTATAACATATACATCCGAAAATAATATGAACAAACTGTGAACAATACGCTTTT
>CACZSM010000244.1 GCA_902783815.1 uncultured Ruminococcus sp. | reverse complement strand
AAGGGCTACTTCCAGCTTGATGAAAATATGCTTATCGTTAATGACATGGTTTTTGGTATATCGTATAATGATGCCGTTTCCCTGTTCAAAAGCGGAAACCTTTTCTATGCAAAGGATCATCCGCTGTATGGTGATGAATACACTATCCTCTATATCCCGGTGGAAACAAACAGGAATACCTCAGAGTATGTTGATTCCATAGACCTGTTTTTCAAGGATGATAAACTCGTCAGCATTGAATATGAATCTCCTACCGGCTTTGACAATACTGTTGCAAACCTCGCAAGAAGTAAATTCGGTACTCCAACCCATGACGAAACTGATGACATTCTCTGGATGTTCAATGACAAGGATCTTTCGTATGCTTTGTTTATAAGAAAATACCCGGATGATGTCGAAAGCAGCAACGAACAGGTGTACTTCACTCAAAAATACTTTACATCCGATGCTGCTGTCGGATGAGCATATAATTCAGACGGCTGTTCTGTATCCGTCTTGTAATAAGTGAGGGTCTCAAAATGAAATTTTGTATGAATTGTATGGCACAATACGGGGACGAATATTCTATTTGTCCTATATGCAGCTTTAAGGAGGGTACGCTGCCATCTGATCAGAGGTGTATTGAACCAGGTCAGGTGCTTGCTGACAGGTATATTATCGGTATGCCTCTTTCTATCAGCAACTGGATAGTCAAATATATCGGCTGGGATGCCCTTACTAACAGAAAAGTAGTGATAAATGAGTATCTCCCGACAAAATATGCAGCAAGAGAAATCGGTAATATCCAGCTTACTATTGTAAAACAAAAACCATTCTATAAGTATTTGAATTTACTGCTGAAAAAAGCTCAGCTTCTCTCTGAAACTCATCTTCCTGATAATATCTGCTCCGTATATGAGAGCTTTGAAAAAAATAATACGGCTTATGTCATTATGGAATATATGGAAGGTATGCTCCTCGGAGATTATATTAAAGAGAAAAAACCTGTACAGCTGAAAACAGTGGAAAGAATGTTCGTGCCGATACTTAAATCTATCGACAAGCTGCATGAAAATGGTTTTATCGTCGGTGGTTTTTCTCCGGACAGCTTTATTGTAACAGATGATAATATCCTCGTTCTGAGAGATTATATCGGCAATCTGTTTTATAATATTTCTGAAACCGGTTCTGAAAGAAAAAAATCAACTCAGGACGCTTATTTTCCGCCGGAAAAATTGAAAACATCAGAAACTGTTGAATTATCTCCTGAAAATGATGTTTACTCATCTGCTATGATAATGTATGAAATGCTTGGCGCTGATCTGCCCGACTGGGAGGCTCGTACTGAAACATTTGAACAAAAACATAAGGATACTCTGAAAAAGCTGTCATCATTCGGAACTAAAATTGATAAGTATAAAGAAAATGCTCTGATTAACGCTCTGGCGGTAAGTATGTCCGACCGTACCGCGGATATTGAAACATTCATAAAGGAATTTGTCAGCGGAAAGGATGTTGCTCTGAATTCAAAAAAGAAAAACCGCTTTCCGCTCTGGGCAAAGATCGCAATTCCTGTCGCAGCTGTACTTGTGA
Source organism: uncultured Ruminococcus sp. (assembly GCA_902783815.1). Lineage (GTDB taxonomy): Bacteria > Bacillota > Clostridia > Oscillospirales > Acutalibacteraceae > UBA1213. The sequence goes on along the minus strand of CACZSM010000244.1, from coordinate 4,237 downwards.
TCTGCGCGGCTGTTTTTATTCCGATCATGTTAAATAACGATAATAATATCAGCAGCAAAACCTCCAGTACCATGACAGAAGGACAAACTATTGTACCTGGAATAGTAAATTACACCCTCTCGGAAGCTAAGGAGGAACTACAGAAACGAAATCTTCTTATCGAGGTCGAGGCTAAGGAAATTAATGACGATAAGGAACAGGATACTGTACTTGCTCAAAATATCAAGAAGGGTTCTATCGTAAGTGAAAATACTGTGGTCGGCGTTACGGTCAGCAAAAAAAGCGGCGAATTCACAATGCCAAACTTCCTCGGAATTGACTTCTCCGAATGTAGGGATGTTCTTGAAAATATTGGTCTGAACTATTCTGTATCAGAAGAATATAACCAGAATATCAGCAGCGGATGCGTTTTCTATCAGAGTGTATCTCCGTACAGCACCGTTACTTCAGGACAAAGAGTTGAAATTAAGGTTTCAAAGGGAATTGACCCGGCTGAATTGAAATCTGATAGTGAACAGGAAGTCGTAAAAGATCTCGTTGGACAAACTTATGACAATATAATTGACGACCGCTCGGATAATACACCACCTGTACAGGTCGTGGAAAGAGTGTATGACAACAGCAAGCCTGAGGGAACTGTCGTTCAGCAGTCTGTTATACCAGGGGATAAGGTCAGACAGGATGAACCTGTGAAAATAGTTGTAACAACTGCAAACAATAAGGTTATTATTCCTGATGTCACCTATCTCGATCAGGAAAGATCACAAAAGCTCCTGATGTATTATGGCTTGAAATCTGAATTCTCATTTGAGGAAAATGATACCGTTGCTGAGGGTCTGGCTGTTTCTCAGGATCCTGAGGGCGGAAAAGACGGTCTTATGGGCGATACCATTAAGGTTGTAATTAGCAAGGGAAGGGAAATGATCAAAGTCCCGGATGTTGTCGGAAAGGAAAGGTCTGAATCCGTTAAACTGCTGAAAACTACAGGTCTTTCTGTAAGCTACAGCTTTGAGGCCGACAGCAGCAAACCAAGAAATGAAGTCCTTGCACAGAATATCGCTGGCGGAACTGAGGTAAAAAAAGGTTCACCTATAGTGATTACTCTCAATACATCCAATGATGTCAAAAAGGTTCCCGATATTCTTGGAATGACCGTTGAAAAGGCTGACGAAGCCGTAATAAAGGCTGGATTTAATCTGCTTATTTATTCTGATGAGGAACACCCCTATACAGAAGGCATTATTTATGCACAGGGTCCGGATGGTGGATACTTTGCAGAAAAAGGCAGCGATATCGTTGTTCTGCTTCAACCCGCTGAAAGCTCCGACTCTTCTGATGAGGAAATTTTGTTGTCAACAGGATCAAGGACACTCTCTGTGGGCGAGGAATTTATGCTTACAGTCGATACAAGCAAAATAATTGAAAAATCTGAGGTCACATATAAGGTCTCTGATCCTTCCGTTATTGAAATACTCAGCTTTGATAAGGATATGCTTGCACTTACTGTACTCGGAAAGTCTGTTGGAAATTCTGAAATCACGATATCATGCGGAAATTTTGAAAAAACCTGTACATTTGAGGTCAATGACGGTAAAAAAACTGAACCGGATATTGAACTTGATACATATGATATTATCTCCAGACCTGGCGAAAGATTCACAATTGATGTCGAACCGTATGGAATTGAGAATACAAACGGTATTGATTACAAAATAGCCGATACCTCTATCGTAGAAGTCATAAGGATCAATAATGATACTATGGAAATGACCTTTGTGGGCGTTAAGCCGGGAAAAACTGAGATCGTATTCAGCTACGGTGATATCCGTAAGACCTGTAATGTAACAATAGAATAATGAGGTGTTCCATATGAAAGGAAATTATTTTAAATCAGTCATTTTGCCTGCCGCAGCAATAGGTCTGCTTGCGGCAGCCGGCGCAGCAGCTGTTTTCGGACTTCTTGCTCACAAAAAATCTGTACCCGAAGCAATAGATGACGAAATAAATGATCCGGATATTAAAAAGGATATCGAAAACGATAAACCGGTATTTTCTGAAACTCCGACAACAGCTGAACTCGTTTTTGATTCCTTTGACGGCGGCGGCCCTGAATACACTATTAGCATAGAGGACAGTGATATTCTGTCTTTTACGGAAAAACACATATATAGTAACCCGGATCACGATAATATGTGCGGCTCAGGTTATGATGTAGTTTTTACATTCAGCGGTATAAAGCCTGGTAATACTGATATGACTGTTTTTGCCCGTTCACCTATTGCCGATAATTACGACATTATCTATACAGTCTCCGTCAGCGAGGATTTTCAGGTCACTATTACGGAAAAGGAAAGAAAAGATATCTCTTCTTCTGAGGTGATCGAGGAAGAAAAAGAAGAAATAATTATTTCCGGCGTAATGGTGATAGAAGCTGACGAAAAGGTATTTTATGTCATTCCTGAGAAAAACACTCAGGTTAAATCCGTGGTTGACAAAATAAGCGGAGAACCTCTTGTTTCGGAATTTGAGGACAACGGCGAAAATGCACTTATAGCAGATCTGCCATGCCTGTATGATGTATCATTTGAAGAAACTAAAGCTGATCCCGGATCTGTAGTTCTTACCGACAATGGCAAAATAGCCATATTATATGAAGAAGCCGACGGAAACTTCTGTTTGCTTGGAAAAATGTCCGAGGACGATCTGGAAAGCATCAGAAATATTAAACAGGCTATGATATGGATGCAGTGGGATGAATAAATTGTCCGGCTCTCAGTAATATGGGAGCCGGATTTTTTGTTTTTTCTATTTACAAATCTGCTGTTTTATTGTACAATGGTTGCTGTAATACTTTCCACAGAGAGGTAGAATTATGATCTTCAAAAGTAAAAATACTAACCTGAATATAGTTGACGGAGTGGCTTTTTTGCAGTTCCCTGCATTATCTGATCTGGATTTTTTAAATCACGCCTTCTCTACCCGCATCGGCGGCGTAAGTAAAAACGAGTATAAATCTATGAACCTTAACTTCAAAAGAGGCGATGACCCTGAATGTGTTATGGAAAATTATCGTATCTTCTGTAAAGCTGCCGGGTTTGATTTTGATTCATTGGTAAGCTCCTCACAGGATCACAATACATTCGTCCGTAATGTGACAAAGGCTGACTGTGGTATCGGTATCACAAGAGAACACGATATCCCCAGCGTTGATGCTCTTATAACAAATGAACCAGGGGTAACTCTTGTTACACACTACGCCGACTGTACCCCTATCTACTTTGCTGACCCGGAAAAGAAAGTAATTGCGCTTGCTCACGCAGGCTGGAGAGGAACGATCTCAAAAATCGGCGAGATCGTTGTTGAAAAAATGGTATCAGACTATGGCTGTGACCCTATGGATATTATTGCTGTAATTGGTCCTGCAATAGGGTTCTGCTGTTATGAGGTCGATACTCCTGTATATGAAGAATTTGCAAGTCTTACAGAACTGAAACCGGCTTATTTTACAAAATCCCTCGGTCACGGAAAATATCTGATAGACCTTAAAGAGGCTAACAGAAGGATGCTGCTTGATGCCGGACTTATGAGCATCAATATCACAATAAGCGATGTCTGTACAAAATGCAACAGTGGTCTGCTTTATTCCCATCGTGCAAGCGGCGGAAAAAGAGGCGGTCTTGTCGCCATGATGTGTATAAATGAATAAAAAAATTTTCTCCGCACCGGATTGCTTCGATGCGGAGATTTTTGTTACCAGATATCAATTATTTCTTATGCTTCTTTGACTTTTTAGGTGTCTTGGATGCTCCTTGTTTGGTGTCCGGCTTCTTTTCCGCCTTTACAGGCTCAGCCTTGACTTCCGGCTTCTTTTCTTCCTTTACAGGTTCAGCCTTGACCTCCGGCTTCTTTTCTTCCTTTACAGGTTCAGCCTTGACTTCCGGCTTCTTTTCTTCCTTTACAGGTTCAGCCTTGACTTCCGGCTTCTTTTCTGCCTTTACAGGTTCAGCCTTAACTTCCGGCTTCTTTTCTGCTTTTACAGGTTCAGCCTTGACTTCCGGCTTCTTTTCTTCCTTTACAGGCTCAGCCTTGACTTCCGGCTTCTCTTCTTCCTTTACAGGTTCAGCCTTGACTTCCGGCTTCTTTTCTGCCTTTACAGGCTCAGCCTTGACTTCCGGCTTCTTTTCTGCCTTTGCAGGTTCAGCCTTGACTTCCGGCTTCTTTTCTGCCTTTACAGGTT
>CACZSM010000243.1 GCA_902783815.1 uncultured Ruminococcus sp. | reverse complement strand
GGTACTTCAAGTATAATTGAATTTGATAATATTTTTATGATATTTACGGAAAAGGACAGGGCATTTGCAATACCTGAAAGAGTTATAGAACCTGAACTTTATAATGAGGTAAGAGCAATATTGCTTTCAGGAACTAACCCTGCGGAAGATTGATATGGAAAAGATAAATAAACTTGAAATTACAGCAAGATATGCCGAAACTGATATGATGGGAATTATACATCATTCAGTATATCCGGTATGGTTTGAGGCTGCAAGAACTGAATTTATTAAAATGACAGGCATAAGCTACAGTAAACTTGAAAAAGATGGAATAATGCTTCCTCTTGCAAGTCTTGAATGTAAGTATCTCAGACCTGTGCATTATGAGGATAAGGTTACTATTGAAACAAGACTTTCAAAATTGACCTATGCCAGGATAGAATTTACATATAGAGTAATGCTTATGGGAAATGTGATGGCAGAGGGAAGTACCATGCATGGCTTTGTTGATTCCAGTACATTCAGACCAGTGAACCTTAAAAAGCTGAAACCGGAGCTTTTCAGTCAGCTTACGGAAATGCTGACTCAGGGATGGTGAATCTTATGGATGCTGAATTCAGCTTCAAAAGTAAACTGAATATAAAAGAATATGCCGATGGGTACAGAATATTTGACCTGAAAAGAGGAAGGTCAGCAGGAAGAGAATGGAAATCAACCGTATTTTTTATGATATCAATGGCAACGCTGTTTTTTCTGCTTATGTCGGGAATGAATATAGGCAGGATGCCTGTCTGCGCCGCTGTATTTCTGATAAGCGCATATATGTGTACGCATTATGTGTATATTCTTCCGAGAAAAGCAAAGCTCAGGGGTGAACATATCTATAAAAGCTCAAAGATGCTTTCAAAAGAGTATGTTTTTGATGTTTACCCTGATTACTTTATAATGAGAAATAAAAATGAAAGTATAAAAAGATACTATTCGGATGTTTCCGACTGTATCGAAACAAAAAATATTATTGTGATAATAGGCGGATTTGAAAAAAGATTTATCGTTATCTCAAAAAGAAATATTGAAAAAAATGAACTGGAAAAAATCTCCCGGTATTTTAAAAATCGTATGGTAAAGCAATATCGCAGAATAAAGGATCCCGGATCAAAGGAATAGGATACTTATGGATATAAATATCGAAGCTGCTTTTCTGATAACAGAAGAGGATTTTGTAAGTATGCAGATAGCCCGTATGAAAATAATTACGGAAAAGGAAAACAGGGTAATACTGAAAATAATCGGAATTATTGCGGCTTTCTGCGGGATAATCGCTTTTCTGTATATCAGGGGAAATCTTTATCAGCTTATAAGCTGGCTTCTTCTGATCGCAGTAGGACTTTACTGTTTGTTTTATTATGACCTCATAAACCCTGTTATTACAAAAAAACAGGCCACCGATCGCTACAGATTTAACAGGCGTGAGATAGGCTCAAAAATTTTCAGACTCGATAGTGTGAACTTCTCCTTTGAAGATGAGGATCATAAAATAAATATGCCGGTGGAGAATATTTACAGACTGACGGAAACATCAGATACTTTATTTATATTTTATGATATGGATGAATTTGGTTTTATACCAAAAAGAGTACTTGATGACAAACAAATAAGTGATATGAGGAAGTTTTTTGAAGAAAAGGGAAAATACAGGAATGAAGCATAACCGAAAGAGGTGTAGAATTTGGATATACAAGATAGCTTGGCAAATTCAAAGATAATTGATGTGGATATTGAAAGGGAAATGAAACAGTCTTTCCTTGATTATTCCATGTCGGTAATAGTATCAAGAGCTTTGCCTGATGTTCGTGACGGTCTGAAGCCTGTACACAGAAGGATTCTGTATTCTCAGTATGAGGATGGGCTTACTCCGGATAAGCCGTATAAGAAATGCGCAACTACTGTTGGTAATGTGCTGGGTAGATATCATCCGCACGGCGACAGCTCAGTTTATGATGCACTTGTGCGTCTGGCTCAGGATTTTTCAATGAGATATACTCTCGTTGACGGTCACGGAAACTTCGGTTCTGTTGACGGTGATCCGCCGGCTGCTTATCGTTATACGGAATCAAAAATGAGTAAGATATCCGTGGAAATGCTGACGGATATTGATAAGGATACTGTTGATTTCGTCCCTAACTACGATGACAGCAGAAAAGAACCTTCCGTACTTCCGTCAAGATTTCCTAACCTCCTTGTAAACGGTTCAAAGGGAATTGCTGTCGGTATGGCAACAAATATTCCTCCGCATAATCTCGGAGAGGTAATTGACGCCGTATGCTGTGTTATTGACGATCCGGAAGCTACTCTTGATGATATGATGCAGTATATAAAAGGTCCGGATTTCCCTACAGGCGGTATAATAATGGGAAAAAGCGGCATCAGAGCAGCTTATGCGACCGGCAGGGCAAAAATAACTGTAAGGGCAAGAGCAGAAATAATTGAGGAAAAAAATGACCGCTATAAAATAGTAGTCACAGAACTTCCGTATCAGGTGAATAAGGCAGAGCTTGTTCTCAGCATTGCTGAAATGGTGAAGAATAAGAGGATCGAGGGTATATCTAATATCGAGGATCATTCCGACAGGAATGGTATGCACATAGAGATTACAATAAAGCGTGAAGCATCAGCTCAGATAGTGCTGAATAACCTTTTTAAGTACACTCAGATGCAGGTGACATTCGGTATAATCATGCTTGCAATTGTAAATGGAGTGCCGAAGGTACTTAATCTTAAGGATATCATACAGAACTATATAGACTTCCAGGTAGATGTAATTACCAAGAGAACTATTTTTGATCTGAGAAAAGCTGAGGAAAGAGCACATATACTTGAAGGTCTGAAAATAGCTATTGATTTTATAGATGAGGTCATACGCATAATAAGATCTTCAAAGGATCAGCCGACTGCTAAACAAAGACTTTCGGAAAGATTCGGTCTGGATGAACCGCAGACACAGGCTATAGTGTCAATGCGTCTCGGACAGCTTTCAGGTCTGGAAAGAGAAAAGATAGAAGCAGAGCTTGCTGCTCTTGTTGAAAAAATAGCAGATCTGAAGGATATACTGAGCAACGGCGAAAGACTGCTCGGCATTATAAAAACAGAGCTTAATGAAATAAAGAGAAAATTTAATGATGAAAGAAGAACTGAGATAGGAATAGTCAGCGGAGAGGTTGATATAGAGGATCTTATCCCATATGAGGACTGCGTTCTTACAATGACTAATTTAGGCTATGTAAAGCGCCAGAAAATAGACCTTTACCATACCCAGAGAAGGGGAGGAAAGGGTATAAGCGGAATGAATCGCCGTGAAGAGGATGTTGCAACTGATATGTTCGTAAGCGGTACCCATGATTATGTTCTGTTCTTCTCAAATATAGGAAAAATATATCGCTTGAAATGCTATGAGATACCGGAGGGTTCAAGAACCTCAAAGGGCAGAAATATAAATAACCTTCTGCCGCTTGCGCCGGATGAAAAGGTAACATCTATGATAAGAGTGCCTGAAAACGGTGATGAGGGTATGTTCCTTGTAATGATAACAAAAAAAGGTATTATTAAGCGTACACCTACCAGCGACTTCCATACAAGCAGAAAAGGCGGTCTTATCGCAATAGATCTTGACGAGGATGACGAGCTTGTATGGGTAAGACTTACCGATGGTAATAGTGAACTTCTTGCAGCTACAAGAGATGGTATGGCAATAAGATTCAGAGAGTCTGATGTCAGATCAATGGGCAGATCAGCAAGAGGCGTAAAGGCAATTACTCTCAGGGATGGAGATGCTGTCATAGGAATGTCGGTTCTCAGAGAGGGTGCATATCTGCTGACGGTTTCAGAAACAGGCTATGGCAGACTGTCATCAATAGACGACTACCGCATACAGAGCAGAGGCGGATCGGGTCTTAAAAACTATCATACAGATAAATACGGTAAGGTAGCCGCAATAAAGGCGGTTGACCTTGATGATGATAT
>CACZSM010000242.1 GCA_902783815.1 uncultured Ruminococcus sp. | reverse complement strand
GAATACCCTGTCTCCGCCGGCTGCAAAAAGCCTTGCCGCGGCAGCTCCGATACCTCTTGAAGCGCCGGTTATCAGAACATTACGCATATCAGTCCTTTTTCAGTACCTTTTTGATCCTTCCGACAAATACATCATGGAAGTCATTTGAAGAATACTGTTTAGCAAGAATAGACTTATCAATGAAACAATCAGGAGTCATAGTCTGGCGATAGATCTTTTTGCAGATGATAACAAGAGAAGCCTCCTCAACATACGGGACATCTATAACCTCTCCGTTATACTTTATCTGAGCGAAAGCAGGAGTAAGACCGGTTTTTGCAAATTTATCCGTATCTCTGCCGGAGCAGCTTCCGCAGAAGCCCATTTCCTTTTGTTTTGCGCCGTTGAAGAAAGAAAGTGAATAGTAGGGCTGTTCCTTCATCAGTTCAAGAGTATAGCGGCTCTGTCTGATGAAAGTGAATGTGACATCGCTGCCCCAGAGGACACCGACACCTCCCCAGCTTGCGGTCATAGTATTGAATTTTTCCTTGCTGCCAGTTGTAATGAGCATCCATTCCTCACCGATCTTAGTGAAGAAGTTGTCATTAAGGCTGCGTACTTCAATTTCAGAAAAGCTCATAAAAAAACCTCCTTTAATCCCATATCACATGGAATGTTCTGTATTAAGTATATTATAACACAAAAAAATGTATTCGTAAACAATAATTTTATCATAAATGTCAATAAAACCCTGATTTTCAGATATAGTCAAAAAAATAATGAATAATGATAACACCGGAACATCCGGAAAAATCATTATTCATCATTCATTGATCTGCTATTCACTATCTGTTCTCTATTCACTATTCGTTATTAGCTGAGGGGCGTTTCAGCAGGTAACGGGAATCGAACCCGCCCACTCAGCTTGGGAAGCTGATGTACTACCTCTATACGATACCTGCATAAGAGCGGCGGAACCCGTCCGCCGCAACTATTATATCACACACAACATAGAATTTCAATAACAATATCAGAATAAAGACAATTTTACAATAGTCTTATCCGCTACCGCTCCAAGCACTCCATCCATATCCCTGATAGCAAACGAAGTATAGTTATCCGGAGAGGTATAATTTCTTGAAATACCATCATCCTCATACATACGGTACTCAATTGCATCATCTGCATAAGCAATTATCTCAAACATAGATGTATCTATTTCATCCGTACACTGGGTATTGCGGCAAAGCGGCACTAATTTATCCTTGCGTATGAACATAGGAACCTCGTTTACTGCCGCAGGGATAAAGTGCATACCCTTCTTCATTACCTGATATCTGCGCTGTGAGGCTGATCTGAAAAGTACAAGAAGCATATCCTCCGGAAGATATACATATCTTCCGACCGCATTCTGCTCATATACCGGTGCGATCATTATGCTCTCGCCTACAAGAAGCTGATCCTCAACTGTCTTTGCAAAGCTGTCCGACGGATATTCAAACGCAAGAGGCTTGAACATCATATCATTATTAAGACAGGCTTTCATATATTCACTGTAAAGATACGGTATCAGACTGTAACGAATTGATATAATATTCGCAAAATCAGTGGTATCTCCGAAAGCATACGCCTCCTGACGACGGGTTCCCTGCGCGGAATGGTTACGCATCAGCGGAGTAAATATTCCGAATGCAAGCCATCTCAGAAGAAGATCTCTTGTACAATTACAGCCAAAGCCTCCGAGGTCTGCTCCGGCATACAGGTATCCGCACATATTCAGCGATGGCATCATCTTGATATTGAGCAGCAGATGCGACCACCATGACTGATTATCGCCTGTCCATATTCCGCCGTAGCGGTGACTTCCAATATACGATGCCCTTGAAAACAGCAGTATTCTCTTATCCGGCATAGCATTCATAAATGTTTCTCCGGCAGCCCTTGTCATATTTGCTCCGTACAGGTTGTGAACCTGGTCATGACGGACGACCACTCCATCCATATTATGATAAAAGCTTTCGTAGTCCTCCCGTCTGTTTGACATATGCGACATTTTCCAGCTAAGCTCAAAATACTTGCCAGGATCACCGGAATCAAAATCGAAGCCGTTAAGATATTCTTTTGCTTCCTCAATACCCTTTTCAGTATAGAACATTGCCGGCTCGTTCATATCGTTCCAGAAGCCTTCAATTCCGCTGTCGATAAGGCTCTTATACTTTGATCCGAACCACATTCTTGTATTCGTATTCAAAAAATCAGGGAAATGCGTCTTTCCGGGCCATACTCCTGCTACAAAATCAGTACCGTCGGAATTTTTGCAGAACAGCTGATACTGCTTGCCCTCCTCATAGACATCATAGCCGTCCTCTATCTTTACTCCGGCATCAATGATCGGTACAAGGCGTATGCCCTGTCCTCTCATTTCCTGTACAAATGCAGGGAAATCAGGGAAGCGTTCCTCACTGACGGTAAAATCCTTATAGCCGTCCATATAGTCGATATCCATATAGACCGCATCAAGGGGTATGCCCTTTTCCCTGTGCTTCTTTACGACCTCACGGATCTCGTCTTCATTCATATAGCTCCAGCGGCTCTGCTGATATCCGAAAGCCCACATCGGCGCAATATAGCTTTGTCCGATAAGCTCACGGAACTGCTTTATTATATCATAGGCATTTCTGCCCTCTATTACATAAACATTAAGATCTCTGCACGAAGGTTCGATATTAAGCATATTTGAAGAAGTAAAGCCTATATCGAATTTTACCTCTGCTCCGCAGTCAAAAAAGAATCCTACGCTTACGACTCCGGATACAACAATAAAGTTATGCGCACCGTAAAGAGCATCCTTTTCCTCAGTCTGATTAGGCTCATCACTGCAGAAGCCACGGTAAACAGCTCCTCTTTTGTTGATACCCCTGTTAGCTTCTCCAAGACCATATACGATATCATCATCCTCCATCACATAATTGAAGATGAGCTTATCGTTCATTTCGATCTCGCTGAGATACTGCACAGCCTCCTCAGAGGCTTCAACATCATTCACAACAGCATTTGTAGGAACAGGATTTCCGTAAACATACTTTTTAATCATTAAAGACCTCTTTCCCCGTATTAACGCATATGCAGGACTACTGCCCAATCATACGGATACGGCAATTTAAGAATCCTGAATGACATCCCCAGGCGATCCGCCAAAAAATAGAACATCACACATCCTCACTATTATAACATATAATTCTTAAAATTTCTACACGATATTTACAATTCTGTTACTTATTTTTTTGTGTATTTTATCACAAAAATACTTATAGAATCACTGAATAGGTTACGCCTGACGGCTCAGCACTTACTTAACAGTATCACATTTTTACAATAAGAACTCTGCCGGGATAAATACATCCGGGATCATAAATTTTGTTGAGGTTCATAAGATCCTTAACAGTCGTACCATATTTTTTAGCGATAGAATAAAGCGTATCTCCGCTTTTAACCGTACAGGTAACTGATGGCTTTTTCTCACATCCCTCCATCGGCAGACGCAGGACTGTTTCAGGCTCTATCATATCCGGATCACTTATTCCATTGATCTCAGCTAATTTCTCAACAGTAGTACCATATTCCTTTGCTATTTTAAAAAGCGTATCTCCGCTTTTTACGATATGGATATTGACCTTGCCGCACGAATTCTCCTTCGGGATCCTCAGCACCTGACCGACCTGTAAAACATCGGGATCAGCAATACCATTATAGCTTGCAATCGTATGAACATCCGTATTGAATCTTTTGGAGAGCTTCCAGAGCGTATCACCCGGTACAACAACATATATTATATTATCCATAAAAAAACACCTCCATAAACATTCTATGCAATGGAGGGGGAATTGCCGTATTATTTTGTAATTTCTTAGTGACAAAATTTATTTTTTGTATTATAATATATGTATTATAAAATCTGAAAGAAGGGCAGCTATGAGAACTGATAAGATCAATTATTACCTCGATATTGCGGAAACAGTCCTTGAAAGAGGTACCTGCATCCGAAGAAACTTCGGCGCTATCATCGTAAAAAATGACCAGATAATCTCCACCGGCTATGTGGGCGCTCCCAGGGGAAGAAAAAACTGTATTGATATTGGTGTCTGTGTCCGTGAAACACTGAATATCCCAAGAGGCGAACGATATGAGCTTTGCCGCTCCGTACACGCCGAGCAGAACGCTATCATCCATGCTGCAAGAGAGGATATGATCGGATCTGTACTTTATCTTGTCGGCAAGGACGCAAAAACAGGTGAATATGTCGAAAATGCTTCTGCCTGTTCCATGTGCAAAAGAATGATAATCAACGCCGGCATCCGCGAGGTCATTATCCGCAATTCAAAGGACAGATATACTGTTGTTGAGGTAAGCGACTGGGTAGATAATGACGAATCCATAAACGGTGTAATGGGCTACTGAAACAAAGACTGCCGCAGAACTTTTGCGGCAGTCTCTTTTTGTCAGCTTACGCTTATTTCCGGTGTTGATGTCTGGGGAATATACTGATGCTCCCCGAGTACATATCCTGTTTTGTCGAGATATCTTACTATTACAGTAATACTCTTGTCCCCTACATCATGCTGCAGATCTGCCGCAAGGGATGTATAATACACTGCATAAGAACCCGTTGCAAGTCTGCTTTCAATGTTCTGCTTCATTGCCGGTCTCTGATCCTCTGATATATCCTCAGCAATATAGCTGAATTCAAATACAAGATCAGTTTCATTCTCTGCATATATTTCCAGCTTGTAACTGCCATCGTCAGCCTCTTTTTTCATTGCATCAAGCTCCGCCTTTATTTCCGGATCCTCAATACATTCCTTCAGACTTCCGAATAATGCACTCCTCTGCACGATCACAGGTTCCTTTGAGGTCTGGGCTGAATTTTCATCAGCAGTCCCAATGGTACTTCCTGATGCCGGCTTTGCAAGCAGATCACATCCTGTCATAGCTGCTGCGATCAATACTGCTCCAACAAGCGCAGCATTTCTCTTTATTTTTTTCATAATATTCAATTCCTCCGGAATACCTGCAAAGCTCTTTTACTTTATTATGCTTACTCCGTCCATTTCCTCCGGCTGAGCAAGTCCAAGCAGTTTAAGCATCGTAGGCGCGATATCGGCAAGTCTGCCGCCGTCACGAAGCTCACACGGATGATTTACTACTGCAAACGGTACAAGATTAGTTGTATGAGCAGTAAACGGTGAACCGTCCTCGTCTATCATCTTATCAGCATTGCCGTGGTCTGCTGTGATAAGCACTACGCCGTCCATTTTCTTTACGGCATTTACTACCTGTCCTACGCAGTCGTCAACAGCCTCTACAGCCTTTACAGCTGCATCGAATACTCCTGTATGACCTACCATATCACAGTTAGCAAAGTTTAGTATTACTACATCATATTTGCCGCTTTCAACTCTCTCAACCACATTCTTTGTTACCTCATAAGCACTCATTTCCGGCTGGAGGTCATATGTAGCGACCTTCGGTGACGGGATAAGGCATCTGTCCTCACCCTCACTTACTGTCTCAACGCCGCCGTTGAAGAAGAATGTTACATGAGCATATTTTTCTGTCTCAGCTATTCTCAGCTGTGTAAGACCCTTCTGAGATATATACTCACCGAACATATTTGTCAGCTTCTGGGGCTTGAATGCGATCTCAACATTAGGCATTGTTGCGTCATACTGTGTCATGCAGACATAGTTAAGTGGGAAGAAGCCATTTCTTCTTTCAAACTTATCAAAATCAGGGTCAACAAATGTACGGGTGATCTCTCTTGCTCTGTCGGGACGGAAATTATAGAATATAACGCTGTCGCCGCTTTTTATTGCAGCATTTTCAACGCAAACTGCCGGAACAACAAATTCATCAGTAACTCCCTGCTCATATGAAGCCGTAATAGCCTCAACTGCGCTTCCAGCCTTTACGCCCTCTCCGTAAACAAGGGCTGAATACGCTTTAAGCACTCTGTCCCAGTTATTATCTCTGTCCATAGCGTAGTAGCGGCCGGAGATAGTTGCTATCTGACCCAGACCGATCTCCTCCAACTTTGCCTGGCACTGCTCAATATACTCCTTTGCGCTTGACGGCGGTACATCACGGCCGTCAAGGAAGGCATGAACAAATACATTCTTTACGCCCATAGTCTTAGCCATTTCAACAAGACCATAAAGATGTGTATTATGGCTGTGAACGCCGCCCGGAGAAAGCAGACCCATAAGATGAAGAGCTTTTCCGTCCTCAGCCGCATTATTCATAGCCTTTACAAGAACCTCATTTTTAAGAACTGAACCATCCTTGATAGCCTTTGTTATTCTTGTAAGCTCCTGATATACTACTCTGCCTGCGCCGATATTCGTATGGCCT
>CACZSM010000241.1 GCA_902783815.1 uncultured Ruminococcus sp. | reverse complement strand
CATCTTAGATATCAGAAAAAATATGATGAATATGAAAAAAAATATAATGAACTGATGCAACTGAAAAATATGATGAGCAATAATCATGTATGTATCATTCCTTTTAATTATTGGGGGAAAGCAGATATTATATACACATATATATTAAACGGAGCGGCACAAAGCGTAGAAGAAGCGATTGCACAATTAGGATTATAAAGGAGAAAGAGTGTATATGTATTGTGATAAATGTAAAAATAAAATAGATGATGACAGCAAATTTTGTGCTATTTGTGGCTCTCCTGTGAAAACAAACACATTGGAGCCTACCGACACTTTCAATGAGAAAATTGATGTCAACTCTGCAGCAACGAAAACAGAGGAACAAATATCTGATGTTATTCCAACAATAAATACAAAAAAAGTTGTTTGCCAGCAAAGCAATAAGCCATTAGATATATCTTCAAATTCTTGTGTTAGTGATGATTCAGAAATAGAAGAAAAAAATGATGAAATTCCCAAGATTAAGCCGGTAACATATTATTCTGCTGAAAAAAACTGGTCAACATGTGCAATGATATGCGGAATAACTGGACTGATTGATGAGTTTTTTATCATTGTAATGAGCATAATAGGCTTTGACTTATCGATGCCTATACATATGATTATATCGGGATTATTTCTAGGCATTTTGGGGTTGTTTTTCGGAATCAAGGAATTGAAAAAAGGTAAAAGTAATAAAGCAACAGCAGCGGTTGTTATGTGTATTATATGCCTTATGTTGACAATTATTAATGGAACACTGGAAGCATATAAGGGGGTTAAAGGCAATCTGTTTTTCCAACAGACGGCAGAGTATAACACAGACAACAATTTGCCCTCATCTGATTCAGCGGAGCAGTCTGTAACGCTCAGTACTTCAAAACCATCAAAGACAGAGGTTTCTAAGCAAGAAAGTCAAACAATAGTGAAACAACCCTCAACGGTCAATATTCCGCAGTACTCAGAAGTGGAAAGTTCTGTTATCACTCCAATCGAAACAAAAGATTTGTACATGGGTAATTGGGTATGCAGTGACTTGCAAAAAGAAACAATGCGTATTACAAAGAATTCAACAAGCGGTTATAATGTGGATATAGAATTGCCGTCAGGTGGGACTGAATATACAAGATACCATTTTGGAGGGAATTTGCAAGATGGTATTATGCATTTATACGGATATGGTGCTTTTGAAGATTCAGAAAGTTGTTTCTTAAGTATCAAATCCGTGGGCAGAGGTCTTATGGGGGAATTAAAGTATAGCGATAGTTGTTTATATTTGACGATTAATAATCTTTCAATAAATTTTGTGCAATTTGAAAGAATGGCAAATGCAAGCCGGTATGATGATTTTAATATATATTGGATGGATGCTATAACAGATAAGATTATATACAATGACTTTGAAAATTTTAAATTTATTAAATCACATGATGGAAATTATGATATCAATGCTACAGAACTTAATAGTTATGGCATAGGAACTCTTTGTGCTGAAAGATATATTCAAAGTAACGATTATTTGGGAGTATATTTATTATATCCAATTAATGATTTGCAAGGTTATGAATTGAGATATTATCCTGAATTGGATTATCTTACATTTGTCGTGGTTTCATCTGAAGATAGCTATGGAAAAAATGTTTACTCTTGTTCTGTCAATGATGGTAAATATGTAGGAACATGGCAGATAGAAAGCGGTCGCAGCAGTATTAGTATTACATCATTAAAAGACAATGAATATTTTATTGAAGTCAGAGGTTCCGGCGGTGCTTCTACATTTTACCAATGGTACTTGAAAGGGACATTTAAAAATTCAAGTGGAGGAATTGAATATAGCAATGGTGCAAATTTGACAATTCAGTATCAAAATAATATTCCATATGTTACTGTTAATAGCAATTCAGAAAGCGGAATATTTGCAATTGATAATAATATACTGATATGGGTCAATAATACTAGTCAAACCGCAGATACATTCAAAAAGATAATATCATATTAAGAAATAATCAGTGTTTTATGACAATGAAGATAAAGTTTACTATCCTATTTCAGAAAAATATCCATATTGTCAATATTTAAATAAACGTATTTAAAACAGTATTAAAAACCGTCTGAAATTTTTATGTTTCAGGCGGTTTATTTGTATTTAATTAGACGGACGGCAAAAATTATATCAAGTTCTGGGCGGTTGCTTCTGATTCTGAAAGAGATGTAAATGATGAAACGGAAGCAAAAATTTATAT
>CACZSM010000240.1 GCA_902783815.1 uncultured Ruminococcus sp. | reverse complement strand
GTATCAGTATAACGCTGCTTTACATATTCTTCGCCTTTTGGCAAAAATCCTTTTTTCAGAATGGAATATCTTATATCCAACGATCTCGACCACGGGAAATTTTCGTCAAACAGGATCTGTTTATTATGATACCACGGGTAACCGCCGAAAAGTTCATCTGCACATTCTCCGGACAAGCCAACTTTAAAATCCTCTTTGATCTTACGACAGAATAACAGTAAGGATGAATCAACATCTACCATACCGGGGAAATCTCTTGCATCTACTGCTTCAAGCAGTGATTTATACAATTCATAGTTATCAATAGTTACTTTATGATGTGTTGAACCGATATATTCAGACATTATGCGTATGAATTCACTGTCGTCAGTTGGCTGAAACAGACTCTTCTGGAAATAACGGTCATTATCAGTATAATCAACTGAGTAGGTATCTATTTCAGTAATTCCATTTCTTTTATTGTATTCTGAAGCCGTGTAAGATATAATACTCGAATCAAGACCTCCGGACAAAAAACAGAATACAGGTACATCTGATACAAGCTGACGCTCAATTGAATCAATAATAAGCTCCCTGACTTCTTCAATACTTTTATCTGTATCGGATGTATATTCTTTTGCTTTCAGAGTAAAATATCTGTATTTGTATAATTCGTTTTTGTAAAAATAAGCATATTCACCAGGTAAAAGTTCTTTAACACCCTTATATATACCCTGTCCGCAGGTTCTGCCCGGTCCAATCAGTAATAGCTCAGAAAGACCCTCTTCATCCACTTCCGGATATATTATCGGATTTTGAAGAAGTGTTTTTACTTCAGATGCGAAAACGAGTCCATCGCCGTACTGAAAATAAAACAACGGCTTAACGCCTATTCTGTCTCTTGCTAAGAACAATCGTTTTTCCTGCTTTTCCCAAACAGCAAATGCGAAAATACCATTAAGATATTCAATGCACTTTTCTTTCCAGTGAAGATAGGATATCAGAACTACCTCAGTATCACTTTTTGTGCGAAAAACATATCCCTTTGAGATCAGATATTCTCTTAATTCTTTTGTATTGTATATTTCGCCATTATATACTATTGTGTATTCGTTCTCTCCTGCCGTGATTGTCATTGGCTGCTTTCCTTTTTCTATGTCTATTACTGCAAGCCTTCTGTGAAGAAGTGCAATATTATCATCAATATATATTCCACTGCTGTCAGGTCCGCGTCTGCTCATGGAGGCTGACATTTCAGTCAGAATATCACAAACATCTCTCATTTCAAGATTCCTGTCATACCAACCGGCAATTCCACACATTCACTGATCCCTCCCGAAAATATTATATGGCACAAAACAAATATTTGTTACATTTGTAGTTTTTTCTTCGCATTGCAAGTGCAAAAACTACGGATAAAATAAGTAAAGCTGCACTTCCGGTATATCCGGCTGATGAAACCTCTGCTTCTGCGCCATTCATCAGTCTGAATACATCCGTATCCGGTCTATAGAACAAACATATAACATAGGTAATCAATCCAGAAAGCAATGAATTTACAACTCTGTATATAATGTATTTCGTTTTGATTATAGGAACATCCCTGAGAATATCAAATATCTGAAAATGAATACAGAAACCTCCTAATCCGACTGCAATCGAATAGACCCACAAAGGCATTGATGTATTGCTAATTTCTTTACAGGCAGATGTAACTTCCAGAAGTATTGCAGCAAAAATATAGGTTTGCGGAACCAGTATTTTTACAACAGTGATAAGCATAGAAAAAACCATAACAAGAGCAGATATCGAAAATACTGAGGATAAAGCATCCGATACAGATTCAATAAATGCTGATGTTACAGATTTATTTAATTCTACATTTTCTATTTTTTGTGTATTTGAAGAACTATTTTTCTTTCTGTCAACAGATATTATTCCGATAATCAGAGCAGATATCAGCTGTGATATATATAAAATTACTCCGGTTTCCGGATTATTCAGCATTATAGCACCAACTGCTGTTATCAGAAAAGCAGGTCCTGCACATACGCAGAATTTCATCATGTGTTCTGCCTGAGAAACATTTATCTTACCCTGTATGAATAATATCTGAACGCATTTTGCGCCCACAGGGAATCCTCCGATAAAGCTGAGTATGATCGCACCAGAACAGCATTTCGGAAGTCCGAATACTGTTCTGCATACAGGTGCAAAAACATTTCCGATACAAACAGAAGCATTTGTACGCATTATAAAAGATGATATTACAATATATGGAAAAAGCGAAGGTATAAGTATTTCAAGAGAATACGAAAGTCCTCTGCTTATGGAATCAGCAGATTCCTTAGGAAAAATAATAAGAAAGGCTATTACTGCAATGGCAGTAATAAGCGGCAGTTTATTCCGGATAAACATAAAAATCACCTCTGGAAATTATATGTCAGGGGTGATTTTTATATTATTATAATCATAGATTTTTAATGAACTAACTCTATATTGTTCAGGAGGGATAGCATGAAAAAGATCAATTCAACCAACGGAAGGATCAGCGCTGGTCTGAGTAATGTCAGGATGACTGTTACCGATAACAAACAAATAATTTTTGAGGGCAGCAAAGGTATAGTCGAATATAATGACAAATCAATAAAAATTAATTCAGGCAAATATCTTGTAGCATTTTCCGGAAGATCACTTCATATATCTTCTATGAATGAATATGACCTTATTATCGAAGGATTTATTACTTCCATAGAATACATTATGTAAAGCTGTGAGGTATCTGATGATAGTTGTATTATTTCTGAGGTGGCTTTTTGGTTATTTTGAATTCAATATTATTGGAAAATTTCCTGAGAGATTTCTGAATCTTGCTGCAAAAAACGGTGTAAATCTTTGGGATATGAAAGGCTCAAAGGGCGAACTGTTGGCAAAGGCTAAAATTGGGGATTATGACATTCTTTGCAGTTTTGCTGAAAAAACAGATACAGAAATTGATGTTATCAGAGAATTCGGATTCCCATATTTATGCTCAAAATATAAGCATCGTACAGGATTACTTGTCGGACTTATCATAGGTAGTCTGATTTGCGTATTCTTGTCCGGCTTTGTGTGGAAGATCGAGATCAACGCTTCTGAAGGTATATGTGAATATGAAATACGGAATGAGCTGAGATCACTCGGACTTTACGAAGGATCAAAAATGAGTGAAATAGATATTACAGATATTGAAATGAAAATGAAAACAATTGATAAGAGAATAAGTTGGATTAGCATTAATGAAATTGGTACTAAATATTCTGTGGAGTTATCGCATGAGGAAACAAGAAAAAATAATAACTCAAAAAGTGCTGTCAGCAATTTTATTGCGAATGATGACGGTGTAATATCAAAAGTAAGTATTCGTAAGGGAAAGTCAGTTGTAAGTCCAGGAGAGGGTGTACATGAGGGACAACTTATTGCAAGCGGAATAACTGAATATTCTGATGGAAGCAATCTGCTTTCTGACTGTGAGGGTGAAATATATGCTGTTACAAAATGTAAAACAGTGTTTTCTATACCAAAAGAAAACACTGCAATAGTAACAGAAGGAAAGCCTATTGTAAAAAAACAGTTAAATATACTCGGAATAGATCTGCCTCTTACATTTATCAGAACACCTGACGGAAATAATGCAGAATTGCTTAATAAATACCGTATTACTCTTAACGGCAGTGATCTGCCTGTAGGATATTCGGAAAGAGTTATTATACCCTACAGTGAAAAACAAATTATGATGAGTGCTGACAAAGCAAAAAATTGTCTTTTAAAGAGAAAAAAATTGTATGAAGTTTTCGTAACAGCCTGCTCGACAAAAAAAATACTTAGCTCATTTGAAACTTTTTCAGAGAATGATAAACAGTATCTTCTGATCGTTGATTATTCAATTGAAAAGAATATATGTCGCAAATCATATATTGAATTAGCAGATCAGAAGGATGATATATCAAATTCTGGAACATAGCTTTCACTTGCAGAACCAAGATCCTGTGCAAATCCATCAAGGTCTGTGCTTTCAAGGAAATTCAGCACCTTTTCATATTCGCGTTTAGTTATCTTTCTGTTTATTTCCGGATAAAGCGCAGCATTTCCAAGTGGGACATACTGCCCCATAAGGCTTACAAGCACACTGTTTCCATAAGTCTTATCAATGTAATCAAGCACTTCAATACTATTTTTTGTATTCTGTGGAAGGATGAGGTGTCGAATAACCGTACCTTTTTGCAGTATTCCATTTTCATCAAAAACGGGATCACCTGTCTGGACTACCATTTCCTTTATTGCAGAACTGGCGTACTCAAAATAATCCGATGCTCCGGAATATTTAAGCGACAAATCACTTCTTAGATATTTCAGATCTGGAAGATATATGTCAACGATCCCTTTTAGTCTTTTTATTGTTTCTGCTCTTTCATAACCGCCTGTGTTATATACCACAGGTATTTTCGGACGATATTTCTCAAAAGCACTGATAATACTGTCAACATACGGAGTAGGGCTTACAAGGTTTATATTATGAACTCCCTGATCTTCAAGCTGTCTGAAATATTCAGAAAGCCCATCAACAGTTACAGTCCTGCCATAGCCATTTCTGCTTATTTTGCTGTTCTGACAAAAAACACATGAAAGCACACAGCCGGAGAAAAAAATTGTTCCGGAACCTTTAGTTCCGCTTATACATGGTTCCTCCCAGTAATGAGGAGCAATCCTTGCGATTCGCGGCATTGTTCCCATACGACAATAACCATTTCCGTTTTCCGATTTTCTGACTGCTTTGCATTTTCTCGGACAGAGAGTGCATACATAGTCATTCATTTACTATTAAACCACCTTAAAATAATACAAGCAAAGAGGAACGCTGTGCATAAAAAAACAGCGTTCCTTCTGTAAAAATTGCTGATTTGAGAAAGCTAATCAATCACATTGAAGTTTTTTGTTTTCATAACCACAAAGGGAAACAAATTCTTCAATTTTAAAAATAAGATCTTCAACCTGTCCGCCAAGTCCTGCTGCAGTGGATAGCTCACAATACCTCTTGTATGTGTTTTCACTTTCAGCAGAATTGATCCGTATAACATCTGCAAGGTATTCAAATGTACTTTCTACACTTATGACTGTTTTTGTATTTGAATAAGCAATTCCTGCCATTGTCATAGCTTCTGCAAGTTTTTCACAAGCCATTGGCTCATCCTTGCCAAATCTATAAGCTGCCGCAAGATATTTTACTATTCCCTGCACCGCCTTGATAACGAATCCGTCAGTATATTCTGTTGCATTTTCTGCATCATAGGAATTTATAGCCTGAGTCAGTGCAGTAAGACCGCTTTCAGCGACCACCTCTGTTGTCTGTTCGAGCATATTATCGCCGTCAACTACAGTAATATCTGGCATTATGTTATAGTCGGCTATAACTATTTCGTCACCATCATTATCAATAACAGCATAAGGAGATATCTCGGAACCCTTACTGCCCATTGTTGGTACTGCAACAAATAATACCTTATTCATTTCAGGAAAAACATTGTCCCTTGCAGTAATATCACTGAATTTTTCTGACAGTTCAACTATATCAATTCCCGGTTGTTCACAGCAAACACGCATGATCTTTGCTGCATCTATTACGGCTCTTCCGCCGAAAGATATTAGCGCATCAGGCTCAAAGAGCATCATTGCCTTTGAACCGTTACTAATCGTTTCAAACGAAGCCATATCATCTATATCATAATAGCAGATATGCTGTATTCCCATTTTATCAAGCAGCTTTTCTAAAGCAGCTACCTGACCATTTTTATAAAGATCTCTGCCAGAAACAATAAAAGCTCTTTTTCTGTTATATACAGTACAAAGCTCATCAAATGCAACAGGCATACTGCCTTTTTTGAAATAAAGACTTTTCGGAGTCCTCATCCAGAACATTGCATACATCTCCTCTCAGAAGGATAACAGCTTGCTGCCATACATTTAACTGCAAAGCAGCACATCTGTTTTTTTTATTACTTACCGTAGTAAGCAGCAAGGAACATTTCCTTGATCTCAGAGAAGAGCGGATATCTCGGGTTAGCGCCTGTACACTGATCGTCAAAAGCATTTTCAACCATCTGATCAAGAGAAGCAAGGAAGTCTTCTTCCTTAACGCCATAATCAGCGATAGTCTTTTTAACTCCGCATTTTTCTTTAAGTTCTTCTATCTTTGCAATGAAGAGATCAAGAGTTTCATTGTCATCCTTACCCTGAACTCCGCAGAATCTCGCACATTCACAATATCTTTCAAGTGTATGCGGATACGGATACTGTGAGAATGTACCCATCTTAGGAGGTACAGGTTCTGCATTGAATCGCATTACATATGTAATGAGCAGTGCATTTGCGATACCATGAGGAATGTGATGGAATGCACCGAGCTTGTGTGCCATTGAATGACAAACTCCAAGGAAAGCATTTGCGAATGCCATACCAGCCATTGTTGAAGCATTTGACATCTTTTCACGAGCAATAGGATCATTAGCACCATTTTCATATGCTGACGGCAGATATTCAAATATAGTTTTCATAGCCTGAAGTGCAAGACCATCAGTATATGGAGTAGCCATAATAGAGGCATATGCTTCAAGAGCATGAGTAAGTGCATCTATACCTGATGCGCTTGTCAGACCCTTCGGCTGATTCATCATATTATCCGCATCAATAATTGCCATATTAGGAAGAAGCTCATAATCAGCAAGCGGATATTTTATATTTGTCTTTTCGTCTGTTATAACAGCAAACGGAGTTACCTCCGAACCAGTACCTGATGATGTAGGAATAGCTACAAAATATGCCTTTTCGCCCATTGTCGGGAAAGTATAGATCCTCTTTCTGATATCCATGAAGCGCATAGCCATATCCATGAAGTCAGCTTCCGGATGCTCATAAAGTACCCACATGATCTTTCCGGCATCCATTGCAGATCCGCCGCCAAGAGCAATTATTACATCAGGCTCAAACAGACTCATAGCCTTTGCGCCTTCGAGCGCTGATGCCAGTGTAGGATCAGGCTGTACATCAAAGAAACAGGTATGCTGAATTCCGAGGCTGTCCAGCTTTTGTTCGATAGGCTTTACATATCCATTCTTATAAAGGAAAGAGTCTGTAACGATAAATGCCTTCTTTTTACCCATAACAGTGCCGAGTTCATCAAGAGCAACAGGCATACAGCCTTTTTTGAAGTAAACCTTCTGAGGTGCTCTGAACCAAAGCATATTTTCTCTTCTCTCAGCAACATTCTTTATGTTGAGAAGGTGCTTTACACCAACATTTTCAGAAACAGAGTTACCGCCCCATGAGCCGCAGCCAAGAGTAAGTGAAGGAGTAAGCGCAAAGTTATAAAGATCGCCGATACCACCATGTGAAGAAGGCGTATTAATAAGAATACGACAAGTCTTCATTGCATGGTAATGCTTTTCTATTTTTTCCTTCTGTGCCGGGTGTATGAAAAGTGAAGATGTATGTCCGTAACCTCCGTCTGCTACAAGCTGAGCAGCCTTTGCAAGAGCCTCATCAAATGTATTTGCCTTATACATTGCAAGTACCGGAGACAGCTTCTCATGAGCAAACTCTTCGCTGATATCAACAGATTCTACTTCACCGATAAGTACTTTTGTATTCTCAGGAACTTCAACGCCTGCCAGTTTAGCAATAGTGTGAGCCTTCTGACCTACTATTTTAGCATTGAGCGCACCATTTATTATAATTGTTTTTCTTACCTTATCAAGCTCATCGCCCTTGAGGAAATAGCATCCTCTGTATGCAAATTCCTTTTTAACCTCATCATAGATATCGGCAAGAACGGTAACACTCTGCTCAGAAGCACAAATCATACCGTTATCAAATGTCTTGGAGTGAATGATAGAGTTTACAGCAACCTTTATATCAGCTGTACTGTCTATAATAACAGGTGTATTACCTGCTCCAACGCCAAGCGCTGGCTTACCTGATGAATAAGCAGCCTTTACCATTCCAGGACCGCCTGTTGCAAGGATAGTATCTGAATTTCTCATAAGTTCATTTGTAAGCTCCAGTGAAGGAACATCTATCCAGCCGATAATATTTTCAGGCGCACCTGCCTTTACAGCTGCTTCCAAAACGATCTTTGCAGCTGCGATCGTTGATTTCTTTGCGCGGGGATGTGGGCTTATAATAATACCATTTCTTGTTTTAAGACAAACAAGTGTTTTGAAAATAGCGGTAGAAGTCGGGTTTGTTGTAGGAATAACAGCGCCTATTATGCCTATAGGCTCAGCTATTCTTGTTATACCGAAAGCATCATCCTTCTCTATAACGCCGCAGGTCTTTGTTGATTTGTAAGCATTATAGATATATTCTGACGCATAATGGTTCTTGATTACCTTATCTTCAACAACGCCCATTCCGGTTTCTTCAACAGCCATTTTTGCAAGCGGAATTCGTGCATTATTAGCTGCAATTGCCGCTGCCTTAAATATAGCGTCAACCTGTTCTTGTGTATAGGTCGCAAATATTTTTTGTGCTTCTCTTACCTGGGCAAGTTTAGCATTAAAGCTGTCAAGATCTTGTACAATTCCGTTAGCAGCCTGAACTTCTGTGTTAGCCATGATTTTTTCCTCCATTAGCTTATTTTTCTCAAATCGCAATCCTTTAATGATCACATTTTCATTATAAACGATTGTTAAAAATTTGTCAATATCCTTTTTTACCCCATACAGCCCTTTACACAGCATTTTAGCTGTCAGTGATTCTCAAAGATATCACGCAGGATGTATTTCTGACAATTATATAATACACTATCCTCCTTTTTTAGTCAATATTAATATTCAAAAGTCATTCAACAGATTATTTGCATAATTTTTTACTGCATGACAAATTTTTTTCATCATACGATACAAATATTTCAGCTATTTTTCTGTGAATGAACTTCCAACATTTTCACTACGAATTTTCGTTTTATCATTCTGCCATTCAGATAAACATATTCTTCCGGATCACCAACTGAAAGCTCAGCCAACTTTTCCTGAGAAATAGTTTCCGCAGCATCATTTTCCGGCTTGACACTCTTTGGATGTCTTTCCTCAAAGGGAGATATAACTATACGCTCAACAGCGCGATAAACATGATATACAACAATATACGCTGAAAGCATCGGCAAGAATAAAAGGCACATTACCGAAAGAATTATAATTGCAGCCAATGCCCCGACGGAAAGCGCAAGTGATGAATACACTGCAAAAAACACCAAAAGCAGACTAACGAGTGCCTTACAATGCTCAGAAAGACCTCCGGCAACAAGTATCACCGAATTTTTCAGAGCATCTGAGATCTTGATATCTACAGTAACGAGCATTGTCATCAGTCCGAATTCAAAGAATAAAAAAAACAATGTAAATATCAGACTCACCACAAATGCACACATTATTGCAGGATTTCCGAAGCCTCCTCTGTAGAAAGAAAAAGTAATATACAACCCGGCAGTAATGATATAAACAAAAATGGAATTTATAAGAAAACTTATCCAGTTTTGTTTCATACCCTTTATAAAATCCTTGAATGATACATCTTCTCTTCTTGTTAATCGTGACGATACATAAAATGCACCTGCATAAAAAGGAGACATCAGCGGAATAGCGGCAAGTACAATAAATCCACTTACATATCCCAGATTTTGCGACACAAACCACATTACTGCGGCAAATGCAAACAGCGGAATACACATAAAGAGATTAATAAGTGTAAGGGATCCGAGATTATCAAAATAATTAAAGAAAAAACGGGAAAAAGAGTATTGAGGTTTCCAGTCTTTTTTAGTCATAAATTCACATCCAAAATCAAAAACTAAATATCCATGAAAAAAGAAGTGACAATATCATATCCAGAATAGCTGATAATGCAGTAAGAAATAGCAGCCAGAGCATCGCAAGGGTATATCTTTTCAGATGGATACGGGGGTCGTCGGTAACGGCAGAGGGTCTGAATACAGCGATAATTTTTTTTGAGCTGAGGAAGGATTCCTGCGCTGCTGCAGATATTACTGCTGAACAAACGAATGCTCCGGGAAGTATGATCAGAAAATTATACAGAATCCCCATCCAGCTGTATGTGCTGTAAAGATAACCTATTGATAATCCGTACCCGAAGCCCTTTACTACCGGAATAAACGGTACCAAAACGCATCCCCAAAGAGACAGACCCAAAAGAAATATGACCGTCAGAAATATAAACGATGATGAAAACGATGCCGCAAAGGAATTGAACATTCCCTGTGTGCATCTTACACTGAAGTTTGACAGAAAAATAAGATCCAGTCTTTCCAGTGTAACAGCATCAGCATTCCTTCCGTATAATGCTCCGGCAACTATTCCGCACAGCAGGAGGAATGTGAAAATAAAGAACGGCATATTCTTTTTGAATTCATAGGGTACCAATTCATGTTTTCCTACAAACAGACCTGAAAATATTATTTTCTTCATAAGCATTAACACTCTCCGATTTTTTGATTGTTAATGTTTATGCAGGAAAAGCTATTTCAATGATTTATCTTCAGTGCATACAGAATCAGGAATAATTATTTTCTTTCATAAAATCTTTCAG
This sequence comes from uncultured Ruminococcus sp., assembly GCA_902783815.1. Classification (GTDB taxonomy): domain Bacteria; phylum Bacillota; class Clostridia; order Oscillospirales; family Acutalibacteraceae; genus UBA1213. The sequence continues at coordinate 2,582 of CACZSM010000240.1, read as the reverse complement.
CGTACCTAACACTGTCCATAGCATCAGCACCATAAAAATCAGCACCTATCATGTCTGCATATTCCTGATTAAGCACTGCTCCGCCTACCATTACTTTTATCTCTCTGTCTGTCTCATTAAGCAGCTTTATCGTATCAGCCATCGCAGGAACTGTTGTTGTCATAAGAGCGCTAAGTCCTACAAGGCGGCACTTATTATCAACCGCACACTGTACTATGTCCTCAGGTGGAACATCCCTCCCAAGATCATATACCTTAAAGCCGTAGCTTTCCATCAGTACCTTGACAATATTTTTTCCTATATCGTGAATATCTCCCTTTACTGTTGCGAGAACAACTGCCTTGCTGTTGTCAGATTGTTCGGAAGGGATATGCTCTTTTACTATTTCAAAAGCTGCCGAAGCTGCATCGGCACTCATAAGAAGCTGCGGCAGATAGGCTTTTTTCTGCTCAAATGCCGTACCTATCTCATTAAGGGCAGGTATTATATGTGAATTTATAACCTCTATGGGCTCGATCTCTTTTACAAGATCCTGAGTCTTTTGCACTGCGCTTTCTTTTAGTCCTTTCACTATCGCCGTATGCAGAGTTTCAATTGTCTGAACACTGGCAGTTGGTGCTGTATCAGCATTTGCAGAGGCATAATTTATATAATCAACGCATCCGGCATCGTATCCATGAAGTGCCCTGAAAGCAAAATATGTATTCATCATAGCAGTGGAAAAAGGGTTCATTATCGCACAGTTAAGACCACTCTGCAAAGCATTTGAATAAAATGTAGATGTAATAAGATCTCTTTGCGGCAGTCCGAATGAAATATTCGATATTCCAAGACTTGTCTTTACACCAATAGCCCGTATCTGTCTGACAGCTTCAAGGGTAACTTTTGCGCTGTCCGGATTTGAGGATATTGTCAGTGCAAGAGGGTCAACTATAATATCATTCTTCCCTATTCCATATGCTGCCGCTCTTTCAATTATCTTTTTTGCTACCGCAGTTCTTCCCTCAGCTGTTTCAGGAATACCGGTTTCATCAATAGTAAGCGCGATCAGACAACCGCCGTACTTCTGTACTATTGGAAAAACATTATTCATGCTTTCTTCTGTACCATTTACAGAGTTTACAAGAGGCTTACCATTGTACAATCTTAAAGCAGCTTCAAGAGTATCAGGTTTCGTTGAATCTATCTGCAATGGAAGATCTGTAACTGCCTGCAGAGCCGTTACACATTGCTTCATCATATCTGTTTCGTCTATCTCAGGGAGTCCGACATTTACATCAAGTATATGACATCCAGCGTCAGTCTGTCTTATGCCCTCGTTAAGTATATAATTCAGGTCACCGCTACGCAGAGCCTCTTTGAGTTTCTTTTTTCCGGTAGGGTTTATTCTTTCACCTATCAATATCGGATCATCACCAACAATAACTGCATGAGTATAAGATGAAATCGTTGTCAATTCTTTTTTCTCCGGCAGACTATACGGCAAACCATCTGTTTTTTCAATAGTCCTTCTGATAAATTCAGGAGTGGTACCACAACAGCCGCCAAGTATAGTTCCTCCGCTCAGAGCGATCTCTTTCATATACTCCGCAAAACTGTCCGCATCAACATTATATACAGTTTTTCCATCCCTTACCTCAGGAAGTCCGGCATTAGGATTTACTATTACAGGCACTGATGAATACTTTTTGAATTCTCCGATTATTTTGAGCATCATATCCGGACCAAGCGAACAATTCATTCCCAGCGCATCTACTCCGAAACTTTCAAGCATCGCTATCATAGCAGCCGGATCAGCACCTGTCATCAGCTTTCCGGAAGCATCATAAACATTTGTTACAAAAACAGGAAGATCACTGTTTTCCTTTGCAGCAAGAACAGCGGCTTTAGTCTCATAGCTGTCATTCATGGTTTCAATCAGAATGAGGTCTGCTCCGCATCTGACAGCTGCTTTTACATTATCTGCAAATATTGAAACAGCATCTTCAAAATCAAGGTCGCCAAGCGGTTTAAGCAGTCTGCCTGTTGGTCCGATATCAAACGCAACATATGCATCACTCCTGCCATGAGCGGCACTCCTTGCGCAGCCTATTCCAGCTGAAATAAGCTCCTCATAGTTATTATACTTATTCCTGTTTACCCCAAAGGTATTGGTTTTTACTATATTTGCTCCTGCATCAAAGTACATATTATGAAGCTTTATTATTTTTTCCGGCTGACTGATATTCCAAAGCTCCGGCGGCTGACCTGCCGGAAGTCCCATTCCTTGAAGAAGAGTACCTGTTCCGCCGTCAAAAAACACTCTCTTTTCCCTTATCAATTCCATTATTGGTTTCATTTTCTTATCCCCATTACAGCAGTTATCGACTTTACAGGAGTCATCATAAATCCTGAATCAAGTGTTATTCCAAGAAGCTGATGTGCATTCAGTCTTTCAAGAAGCGGACTTTGCAGTTCAAGTGAAAGGTCACCGTATCCGGGACTAAAACGCCTTGCACAATCAAGCTCACCTTTTATAGTTTTATCAACATGATCACAGAAAGAATCAATTGCGGCAGATGCTATTCCATCAGTAATAAAAT
>CACZSM010000239.1 GCA_902783815.1 uncultured Ruminococcus sp. | reverse complement strand
GTTCTGTTTTTCATTTTTTTCAAGATATGCCGTAAGCAAGGCTTCCTTCTCCTTGAAAATACCCACTGCCGTACAAAGATACAGCTTTTCAAGCTCTCTGTCCTTCATTTTCTGATTAAGCACTCTGAGCGCTTCGGCTGTCTTTGCAGCAATAACTATTCCGCCTGTATTGCGGTCTATCCTGTTTACAAGAGCCGGCGCAAATGACTGCTCATCCTCCGGGTCATACTCTCCCTTATCATAAAGATAATGCTGTACCCTTGCAATAAGCGAATCAAAATGGTAGTTCTCATCCGGGTGAACAATAAGTCCTGGTTTCTTATTCAGAAGTATGATATTATCATCCTCATATATTATATCCGGCTTTGAAGGAGCTTTCAGAAAATCATATTCCTTTTGTACAGGTTCAAAAAATTCATCCTTAATATAAAGTGTAAGTATATCTCCCTCATTCAGCTTTTCAGCTATATCACATTTCTTTCCGTTGCGCTTTATATATTTTGTCCTTATGTATTTATACATCAATGCTTTTGGCATATTCCTGAATCTTTTACTCAGGAACTTATCCAGCCTTTGTCCTGCATCGTTTGCGCCTATCTCTATAGTTCTCATATATTTCTCCTGTACTGCAATATCCTGTCCAGAATGATATCTGCTGCCGCTGATTTACTCATAAGTCCATATTCTTCTGCGCCTTCGGAGGTAATTATTGTTATCTTATTCGTATCTGTACCAAATCCGGAACCTTTATCTGCTATGCTGTTTGCAACCATAAGATCACAGTTTTTCTTTTTAAGTTTTGCTGTGGAATTCTCGATCAGATCCTGAGTTTCCATCGAAAATCCACACAATGTCTGACTAACTCTTTTTTTCTCTCCGAGGCTTCCGAGGATATCCTTTGTCCTTTTAAGTTCAAGCGTCATACCATCCCCGGATTTTTTTATCTTCTGATCTGCAACGGATACCGGCGTATAATCAGCAACAGCCGCTGCTGTTATTATAATATCATTGCTTTCAGACTCGCCGAGCATTGCATTATACATATCCTCAGCTGAAAGAACATCTACCCTTTTTACATATAACGGAGTCCTTAACGCAGTTGGCCCACTGACAAGCGTTACCTCTGCACCTCTTGCAGATGCCGCCGCTGCAACAGCATATCCCATTTTACCTGATGAATGATTGGTAATGTATCTTACCGGATCTATAGGTTCAGCTGTAGGGCCTGCATCAACAAGCACCTTAAGACCTGTCATATCCTTTTCATGCGCAAGCTCATGTATAATACTTTCAAGAAGAATATCTACATCAGCCAGCTTTCCTATACCTACCGTATCACAGGCAAGTCTGCCTACTGTCGGTTCAACAAAAAGGAATCCATGTGATCTCAGCTTTTCTATGTTCTCCTGAACTATAGGATTCAGGTACATTTCCTTATTCATCGCCGGAGCAACCATTATCGGACAGGTTGCCGCAAGAGCCATTGTAGAAAGCATATCATCCGCAATTCCGTTAGCCAGCTTCCCTATTATATTAGCAGAAGCCGGAGCTATCATCATCAGATCCGCCTTCTGAGGAAGTGAAACATGAGTGACATGAAATTCATGATCCCTGTCAAAAGTTTCTGTAAGACATTTATTTTTCGTAAGAGTCTCAAATGTTACAGGATTTATAAAATTAACAGCATTATGTGTCATCACAACATGAACATCACAGTGCTGTTTTACAAGATCACTGACAAGCTGTGCAGCCTTAAAAGCTGCAATTGAACCAGTTACTCCAACAACAATAGTTTTGTTTTTTAACATCTCTCACATCTCCCTCAGTAACAAAAGAAGCCGATAAACAGCTACAAATTATAATACCACATTTCGACTGATTTGTAAACATTTTATAAGCTGAACAAAAATTAAAATCAAGCCATTGTAAAATATGACATTTTATGATAAAATATATTCCGCAGGAAAGGATGAAAAACTATGTATTATAACTTTCATACCCATACCGAGCGCTGCTTTCACGCCTCCGGTAAGGAAATAGACTATGTAAGATCCGCCTTGAATCAGGGTGTCTCTATGCTTGGATTTTCCGATCATGCGCCATTCCCTGATAAGGACTATGGACTCAGGATGCACTACTGCGACCTCGACGATTATCTGAGCTCTATAGCTTCGCTTGCTGAAGAATATAAAGATTCAATAAAACTCTTTAAAGGACTTGAAATAGAATTTATGCCGCAGTATATTGATTACTACAAAACACTCTACAGCGATCATGGCATGGAGTATCTTGTCCTCGGTGAGCATATATACATGAAAAATGAAACACAGCTGCGCAATATTTTCTTCGCTCAGTCATCAGATGACTATATTGATTATGCTGATGCGATAGTTCAGGCTCTTGATACTAAGCTGTTTACCTTTATTGCTCACCCTGACATTATGTTTATCAATGATATACAATGGGATAACAACTGTGACAAAGCCTGCGAAATGATACTTTGCGCCGCAGAAAAATATGATATTCCTGTTGAATTCAATGCAAACGGCATACGGAGAGGAAAGCGTATGTATCCGGATGGAATAAGATACCCCTATCCGCATATGAGATTCTGGGAAAGACTTAAGGGAAGCAAACAAAAAGTAATTATCGGTTCAGATGCTCATATACCGGAACAGATCATAGATAATTCAGTAAAAATTTCAGAGGATATCTGCTCATCACTCGGACTTAATATCATTTATGACCCTATATCTCATAAGGAGGATTTATGAAAAATTCAAATTTTAAAAAAACAATTGCTTCTCTGCTTGCAGCTATTTCTGTTTTCAGCTTCGCAGCCTGCAATAAGGAAGAAAATGAACCTTTGTACACATCAGATGGTTCCGTTTCTGTTTCGGAAACAAGCAAAAGTGAATCCTCCGTACAGGAGCAGCCGTCATCTGCATCAGGTACGGAAAGCAGTAAAAATGACGAAAGCAGCAAGCCTGTCGAAAAATCACAGACAAGCGCTGAGAAATCTTCTGTACCTGCCGTTTCTGAACCTGAAAGCAGCAATACCCCTCCGCAGGAGAGCAGCTATGAACCTCCACAGGAAAGTTATACCCCTCCTCAGGAAAGCAGCTATGTACCTCCACAGGAAAGCAGTTATAATCCTCCGCAGCAAAGCAGCGATCCACACCCTGTTATCGAGGAAAGCGGTCAGTATGAAATTGCAGATGTTCCTGAAGAATGGCAGGACGGCGGAATTTTCTCCCATAATTATGCTGAAGCATACAATATGATGAAGAAAATGACTCTCGAAGAAAAAGTCGGACAAATGATCCTTGCAAGATGTCCTGCAAGTGACGGATCTGTGATAGCAAAAAAATACCACCTCGGAGGCTATATCCTCTTCGGAAGGGATTTCGGCTATACCAAAACTAAAGACGAAATAACAAAAGCTGTCAGCTCCTATACAAATTCACAAAAAATTCCAATGATAATCGCTGTTGATGAGGAAGGCGGAACTGTAAGCCGCTTGCAGGGTAATTATAACCTTATACCGCATGATTTCCTCTCTCCGAGAGAACTGTATGCTCAGGGCGGCATCGAGGCAATAAAGGATGATGCAAACGAAAAATCCAAAATACTCTCCGGACTGCTTATCAATACTAATCTCGCCCCGGTATGCGATATCAGTAAAAATCCTGATGATTTTATGTATTCCCGTTCTCTCGGTCAGAATCCCGATATTACCGCTGACTTCGTGAAGGCTGTTACTGAGATCAGTCAGAAAAACGGCGTATCAGCCGCATTAAAGCATTTTCCCGGCTATGGCAATAATGTTGATACTCATACAGGTATTGCCATTGATAAGAGAAATTACGCTACATTCCAGGCAAATGATTTTATTCCTTTCAAAGCCGGAATAAATGCAGGTGCTCATATGGTTCTTGTCAGCCATAATATCGTTGAATGTATGGATAAGGATTATCCTGCATCGCTTTCTCCGAAGGTTCACAGCATACTCCGTGAGGAACTGGGCTTTACCGGTATTATTATTACTGATGACCTTGCAATGGATGCCATTAGCGTATATGTAAAGGGATACTCTCCTGTAGTTGCCGCTGTTATCGCCGGAAATGATATGCTTTGCGTTTCGGATATCCAAAGTACATATAATGATGTTATTGAAGCAGTACATATCGGCAGAATAGAAGAGGAACAAATAGACCATGCAGTTATGAGAATTCTTGCCTGGAAAATGTCAAAAAATATGATCTGAAAAATTCAGACCGGTGAATCCGAAATTCACCGGTCCTTTTGTTTTACGACTGTTTTTCCAAAGCGGCAGCACAAACAGGTGCAGAGGCGTCGGAGCGCCTCCTCTGTCGATCAGGTTCCCGGAACAAAATGACTTCTGATACCTTATTCGACACCGGCAGCTTGCCGGGAGTGATTTATTCAGTGGTTCCTTAACTTCTAACTCCTATCTCCTCTGTGCTTTGGGCGTAAAAAATCCCTCAGTCATTGCTGTGCATTGACTGAGGGGTTCTTCGTTCAATTTGCGGAATCAGCCTCAGTGACGCCTCCGATCTTGCCGTCTCTGAGCAGACCAAGCATAACATCTGCGACCTTCGGATCAAACTGACGGCCCTTGTTGCTCTCTATCT